>NZ_PTRG01000017.1:0-77744 GCF_002965765.1 Escherichia sp. MOD1-EC6819
ACTCGCCGGAGACGGTGTTATCAAACCAGTTATAGAGCAACCAGCTATCAACATAAGTTCCTGTTTTATCTGCTTCGTTAGCGTACCAGGTGCCATACATGCCCACACTGTAGCCGTCGATTTGCCCGCGTGAGTTGTAGCCGGTCAGGCTGGAATGTGTGTGGCTCTTGCTGTTGGCATAGCCAGCCATCAGGCCGAGATGCCAGCGATCGAGTGCGTTACTGCTCCATTGCGCAAGATCGCCGCCAAGTTGCAGAATATAACGGTTGCTCTGGGTGTTCAGTTCATCTGAGCGATCCTTAAAGCGGTTATGTCCGCCAATGTTACGTAACCACAGACTGGTCACTTTCTGCTCGCCGGTTAGCAGGTCGGTGTACTGTGTTTCCCCCAGACGGTCATGCAGCCGGGTATTAAACAGCGTATTTGCAGCCTGAATATTGGCCAGATAGCTACTAATCTCCGGGCGATACTGATGCTTTCTTTCTGGCAGTGGTTCTGGTGAAACGGGGGTATAAGGAGAAGCCGGTGTCGGTGTATCAGGTGGCTCTGGTGAATCAGGTATTACAGGGTCAACAGGTGGTATAAGTGGGGTTTCACTGGTTAAGTACCAGTTCTGATCGTCACTTTTCGTCACGTTATAATCATAGGCTCCGGCAACAATACGGCCTTCTTTACTAAACGTACCCTCTGATGCCCCCGTTATTTCAACAATGCGGATACCTTCAAGCGTATCGGCACCCTGACCACCGGCATTGTGAACACTCACACGGGTATGACCAGACGTGTTGCCTTTTACAATTAATTTATCGGTCGCGGAATTATCATCGCCGAGTTCGGTACGCATAACTAACAAACCGTTATTAGCGGTGTAATTGCCATTAATGGTGAGTGTGGCAGGCGTGAATTTGTCGCCATTTTTTGAGGACGATAGTGTTGCCGTACCCGCCAAATCCAGTGCATTTAAGGTTTGTGAAAAACCAGCTAAATCAATATTCCCTCCACTGGAGACGACATAACTGGAGTTTGGACTAAAGGTATCGTTGATACCGGCGCGCAGGGTGCCTTTACTAATATTCGTTTGGCCAGAATAGGTATTTGCGCCAGCCAACGTCGTGACTCCGGAACCTACCTGGTTAACCTCGCCTTTGCCAACGATATCTGCTGCCAGGATAAAATCTTCGCTGGAATGGTTGAAATTAATCTGGGCAGTACTGTCCCCGACCTCGCTTCCCATATGGATAATCGGCGTCTTAATTACCCCCGCTTTCTGCTCGGCTTCTCCCTGCGCTCCACCAATGTTTAGAATACCGGTGCTGGTTTCGTCCATTCCAAGCCAGATAAATTGATTCGCGTTAACCGTGGCATTATTACTCACGGTAAGAATACCCTTTGCTTCGTTCAGCAATGAGCCCAATCCCCCAAGGGAGATAAACTCATTCACGGCTAATGAAGAATTGTCACCATCAACCAGCGTTTCACCGTATCCCGTTCCCTGAAAATTCTCCATATTTCCATTAAAGCCAATGATCATATCTTTTGACGCTGTAAGACGACCGCCATGAGTGATTTCGAGTTTACCTGTCCCCTGATCGCCTACCATCACATACCGTGCGGCAACGGATGATCCCTCACCGTCAATAACGACTTGCCCCTGTGCCTGGTAATTAAATTCACCAATTCTGAATTCATTTAAATCGGTGATAGTACTACCGCTAAGTACCATTAAAGTTCCTGAACCGCCATTAGTTCCCAGGTAAATATCGCGTTCATTAGGCGATGCATGACTAAGCGTCAGATGAGTGTTATTTTCTAATTTTATTGTCCCTGACGTCGCATTACCGATTACGATTTTAGCAGTAGTCAGATCCCGCCCGTCTATATTCAACGTTCCTGCACTTGTTGCTCCAACATTAAGATACCGAAACTGGTCCCATACTGGTGAGTTATTTTCTGATGAAGATAAGGTTACGACATCATTATTATTGATTGTCACATCGCTGTTGATAGTGGCTGGTGGTGTCCATGCCTGAGAAATTGGTATTGATAGCACAGTTGAAATAGCTATTGCCAGCGTGGACAAGGGATGCTGTCTGATATTCATAAAGTTAATTTTCATCCTTATGATTTATTTTAAGATAAATAGCGAATCCACAGTAACTACGTAAAAAATTAGATTTTAAGGCCGCTGAATCAGGTTGCTGTTCTGTAAATGAAGGGTAGTGTGTGAGGCCAATAATTATAAATCAGTTTAATTTGTGATTAATTTGATATTAATTTGTTTTGATGGTTTAGGCATTAGGGTGAAAATAAGGTGCATAATTTTACTTAGCGGAAATTTTTAAATGTCTTAAGGCATAAAAATGAGCAAAGAAAAAGCAAAGGAAATCAATAAGATGTTTTTTCGGAATTTTGCGGGGTTAGTAACAGTAACTGATTAATTGCATGTTTATTGTTTGCACATCTTTTTAGATATAAAAAACACCAGGATTATTATCAAAAAATAATGTAAGTCTGGTTTCCATGCATGGGTTATATGCACGTAAATAATAAGATTAAATATTTCCTCATTAAGAAAAGTGCAAAAGTATTCTCTTCTCAGGCAATGTAAATCTGCCCGATACGATAAACGTATCGGGCAGGTGTTTAATTCTCCGGCTTTCTACCTGTCAGTCACCCGATATTCCACGCTATGCGCTTCATCAGGTTGTGGAACTTCCAGCCTTGAGGCCATCCGCATCACCACCGCTTCAGGAACGGCATACTCGCGTCTGGCATTTTGCTGCTTCCATTGCGACCACGGCACTTCCAGATAAACGATTTTTACTCGTGCGCCGTAAGCCGTAAACAGACTGATAAGCTGGCTACGCAGCTGGCGGGTAATGTTCGTTGCATTCCAGACAAACGACTTCTTTTGCCGAAGTCGCACGCGCGCCTCTTCTTTTGCCTGTTGCACAATACGCCCGGTGGCGGTTTTGTCGTCCGGGCTGGCATTGATTCGCCGCCGCATGTCATCAAGGCTGATAACATCCATTCCCTGGCACTGTTCACTGATATAGCGATCTTTGCCCATTCCCGGTAAGCCACACAGCAAAGTAACTTCAAAATGTTCAGCCTCCCAGGGAACAAAATCGGGAGAACTTTGTTCATGGGTCAGGTAATGCCAGCGTGCGGAATCAGAAACGAATGGGCGCGCTTTTCCCCAGCATTGTTGCTCATGGCAAAACAGCTCGAACAGATCGATGCGTTCCAGCATTGACTGCTTATCAGGGCAATGACGACCAAGCAGATCGGCACGGGCAAGCAGGGCGAGCAGACGCGTGTCGACGCGCATCGCAGCAGTGAGCAGTAAACGCTCCGGTTCCGGACGTTCCAGTAACCATAGCGGTAACCCATGCAGACGCACCAGTGCAACGATTTGCTCGCGCAGCACAAATGGCGTGGGGATATCGCGCCATAAAATTTGTCGGGCCGTCAGTTCGCCCCGACGAGCATGACCAGGCGACTGAATACGTCCGTTTTCCTGAACGGTAGTGCTGCGCTTTTCAACATCATGCAATAACGCCGCCGCCCATAAAACTTCCTGCTGTTGAGCGGGGAGTTGCTGGAATTCTGGCAGAGCAACGAGCGCGTTAAGCACCATTTCGGTATGCACGCCGACGTCACCTTCGCCATGATGCTCCGGGTCTTGCGGCGTGTGATGCATCTCCTCAACCCAGCTAAAACGCTGGCGAAGTGTCGACCAGCGTTTATCGTCGGTAAGTCGCCAAATCATGACTGTTCTCCATAAGCGAACTCATGTGCCATCCGCGCCCGACGCCAGTGGCGCTTCCAGTGTTCGCTGGTTTTGACATGATTTTTGCGCACGTACTTGAATACATTATGGGGAAAATCGGCAACGGGAAATGCGTCGCGATTTCGGCTGACAATGCCTTCCAGCGTACAGGGTTGCCCGGTTTGCGTATCCCAGGGATCGAACGCGCCGCGCTCACAGGTCAGCGCCAGAAAATCATGTTGCCAGCTTTTTTCATCTTTTCCCGGCTGCGGGCCGGAAATTTCCGGGACGCAGGGAAAATCAAACAAGGCGGCGTAAAACTGAACTTCTTCCCAGCTTAACCACATGTCCTGACAGCGAACGGCAAACAGATAAAAATCCTGCTCCAGTGCCCGGTATTCAATGGAGTGAACGGCATAAAGATTTTCGCCAAACAACTCCAGATCGCCGAGATCGTTTTTCAGTAGTTGCCAGCGTTGGCGAATCTTATAGCTCCATGCCGATTCCGTAGGGGCTGCATGGGAACGGGCAAACACGCCGAAGCGATTAAGACAGTTATTTTCGCCGTCGAGTTTTTCAGTATGTACCAGTTGCGAAATTGCCTGCATATCTTGCCAGTAACTGGCGTTAATGCGGTCATCGCTGGTGGTGCCAGGGGAGAAAGGGTAGTGCCAGGTTCTCCCGTATTTACGTTGGGTATTCATAATAATCCATTATTTGGTGTGTAATAAATGTACGCCCGCGAGGGTGCGAGTTTTGGGGTTAAAAGAAAAATGTAAGTATCACCCGCGAAAGCGAGGGCGAAGGGAAAAGAGAATTAACAACCTGAACGAATGTTCAGAACCGGTTAATGGTGAATGGAAGAGTGTGAGGCGGCGAGAAGATACACCGATTGAGTGGATAAAACAACCGTTTGCAGAATGAGCAAATAAAAAGGGAGCCGCAGCTCCCTTTGACAACATCAGTGCGCACCGCCTCCGCCGCCACCTGCGCCAAATGGCGGCCTGGCAAACCACACCAGCCCCAGCAGGACGAGGAATATTCCGGCTGACATCCAGAAGATCTCATTGGCGGAAATAATCAACCCCTGATTAGTGATCTGCTGGGCAATCCAGCCGGAAGCTTGCTGTTGCGTCATTCCCAGCCCTTCCAGTTGATGGTACATCGCCTGGGCGTTCGGGTTATACGGATTCACTGATTCGGTCAACTGCGCATGGTGCAGTGACTCGCGGTTAGTCCACATAGTCGTAGTGATTGATGTCCCGATAGACCCCGCCAGCGTTCGCGTAAAGTTGGAGAGACTCGACGCCGCCGCCAGTCGTTCCGGCGGCAAACCAGAGAGCGTAATGGTGGTCAGCGGCATAAAGAAGCAGGCCACCGCGAAGCCCTGGATAAACTGCGGCCAGGCCGATGCACCAAAATCCATACCCGGTTCAAAGGTATAAGCACGCCAGTAAAAGCAAACGGCATACATAATAAAGCTGAAGGTTACCAGCCGACGCATATCCAGTTTATGCGCAAAACGGCCGATAATTGGCGACAGGATCACCGGAATAATCCCTACCGGCGCAGATGCCAGCCCTGCCCAGGTTGCCGTGTAGCCGTAGACTTCCTGCAATAATTGCGGCAACAGAACAATTGCGCCGAAGTAGAGCATATACGCGAGGCTGATACACAAGCAGCCAATTGTGAAGTTGCGCGATTTAAACAGTGACAGGTCGACTATCGGGTTATCGTCGGTCAACTCCCAGACAATCAGGAAGCTGATAGCCACCACCGCCACCACGGTGAGGATGATAATTTCTTGCGATGAGAACCAGTCCAGCTCTTTACCCCGGTCGAGCATAATTTGCAGGCTACCGATACCAATCACCAGCAGCGCCAGCCCCACGGCATCAATTCGCCGCCTTTCTGTACGGGTTTCGCGTCCGCGCAGGGTTTGCAGTGTCATCAACACCACCGCCACGCCAATTGGCACGTTGATGAAGAATATCCAGCCCCAGTGGTAATTATCACTGATATAACCGCCGAGGATTGGGCCGCAAATTGGCGCGACAATCACCGTCATCGACCACAACGCCAGCGCGATCGAGCGTTTAGCTGGCGGGTAGTTATTCAGTAACAGACTTTGCGAAAGTGGGATCAACGGCCCGGCGACAATCCCCTGAATCACGCGGAAGAAGATCAGCATATTCAGACTACTGGAAACACCACACGCCCACGACGCAATGGCGAAGGCGATGGTTGACCAGAGGAACAGCTTCACTTCCCCGACGCGTTTTGCCAGCCAGCCGGTAAGCGGGATCGAGATGGCGTTTGCCACCCCGAAGGAGGTGATCACCCACGTTCCCTGGCTGAGCGATGAGCCCAGATTCCCGGCGATAGTGGGGATCGCCACGTTAGCAATGGTGGAGTCCAGCACCTGCATGAATGTCGCCAGTGACAGCGCAATCGTCATAATGACCAGTTGCGCGCCTTCCAGCGGTTTTTGCTGTTGCATCACACGCACCTCTGGATTAGCCAGCGTTAGCTTTTACGATATCGTCGATCAGTTTATTGACAGGTGCCAGGCTGATTTCACGCGCGGTACTTACCGCGACCGGCGTAGAACGTACTTTGTTTGCCAGTACCTGACCGTCACGGTTAGTGGTATTGACGCTCACCAGCGTGGACAAACCGATGCGCAGTGGGTATTGCTCCAGCTGTTTCTGATCCAGTTCAATACGAACAGGCAGACGCTGAACGACTTTGATCCAGTTACCGGTGGCATTTTGCGCCGGAAGCAGCGAGAACGCGCTACCTGTACCCATATCCAGACCGACCACTTTACCGGTGTATTTCACATCATCGCCGTAAATATCAGTGGTGATGGTGACCGGCTGACCGATACGCATATTGGCAATCTGCGTCTCTTTAAAGTTGGCATCCACCCACATATTGGTAGCCGGAACGACCGCCATCAGCGGCGTCGTTGGGCTAATTTGCGCACCAGGCTGAACGGCTCGGCGGGAGACATAGCCGGTCATTGGGCTGACAATACGGGTACGTTCCAGCGCCAGCCAGGCGTTACGTACTTCAGTAGCGGCCTGTTGCACGGCAGGCTGATCTTCCAGTTTAGTTCCCAGAATCATCGCCTGATTGGCATTGTATTGTTGAATGGCGACATCCAGTTGCGCCTGGGCGCTGGTGACGGCGTCGCGGGCGTGTTGCAGTTCTTCGCGACCAATCAGGTTGGCATTGCCCAGCGGCACACGGCGGTTGTAGTCGCTCTGTGCTTTAGCGAGGGCGATTTTTTGCACCTCAATATTCGCCTGCAACTGCTTGCTGTTAATCATCAGCTGGTGGGTTTGGCGAACGCTGGAAGCCAGTGCAGTTTTGGCTTTTTCAAACGCCTGGCGAGCATCTGTCGGGTCGAGAGTGACCAGCACATCGCCTTCTTTTACAAAATCGGTGTTATCGGCCCAGACTTTCGTCACGCTGCCAGACACCTGAGACATAATTTGAATCTGATTCCCTGCCACGTATGCGTCATCGGTCTCTTCAAAATGACGCAGTACCAAAAACCAATAAATTCCTATCGCTACGGCAATAATGATAAAGAGCAAGGTGAGAAGGAGGAGCAGACTCTTACGTTTGCCGCTCTTCTTTACCGGTTGCTGCGGGTTTTGAGTCTCCGCATTTGCGCTCATATTGTTCTCCACGATCTTCTTAACTCATCGGCTGAGCCGACCTGCTTGCCAAAAAGGCCAGCACGTTGCGATGCTGGCCGGTCAGTTTTTCTTTTATAAATCTGGATTTTTGAGCGAGATGACGCGTTAGCTCATCGCTTCGAGGATCATGCCGTCTTGTTCCATCTGGTCGAGACGGGAGAGCAACTTGCGGGTGATTTGCTCAAGCTGATCTTTTTCGCTAGTGCTGAGCGCGGACCAGAGTTGATGCAGGCAGTTATGCTGCGGCGGTAAAACCTCGCGCAAAAACTCGTGACCTTTTTCCGTTAATTGCAGATGCAGGCAGCGGCGATCGTTGTCGCTTTCACGACGCTCGATCCAACCGCGTTTTTCCAGTTCATCGGCAATACGCGTCGCATTGGTACGGGATGATCCAAGAGCACAACTTAATTCAGAAGGCTGAATACTGTGGTTTTCCTGAGACTCCAGCGTAATCAACGCCATAAACAACGTCTCGTTAATCCCCTGAGCCTTCAGCATTTTATTGCGGTTCTCCAGCAGCTTGCTCTGCATATGCATACAAAGACGGGTCAGAAGGATTTCCTGGTAAGGAAAATCTTCGTGGCGGCTGGCGCGAAATTTTAGCATTTGTTCAATGGGCGTAAACGAACTATCCATTTGGGTATGACCTCATTAATTTCAGCCGATATAGTAACGACAGTGACAAATAAAGTAAATGTATTGTTTTAGAAAATTGATTCTTGTGGGTTATATAATCGCCATCACTTTCCAGGCGAGCCCGTAGGCCAGCGCACTTAGCAGTGTAGGGACGATAATGCTGCGTGTTTTATAGAAACTGGCACCCAGTACCGCGAAGCCAACCAGTGTGGGCACGAAACGGCGTGTATCGTGCATCACTTCTGGTGCGGTAGAGACAACCAGCAGAGCACAAATCGAGGCTATGCCAATGGTGTCGAGCAAAATACCCACCGCACCACGTTTGGTCGGGCGGGCATTACCCACACGCAGGCGCAGCGGCAAATAGCGAAAGCAGTAATTAACCGCGCCAACCAGTAACCCAAGCAGCAGAACCTCATAGCTCATCGGGCGCTCCTTGCCAGAATGCCTGAATTAGCGCAGTGAGGCAGCCACAGACAATGCCTGCCAGAATGGCGACGGGAATAGAAAATAGCGTTACGCCCGCAAGGGCGCCGATTAACGCTGCGGTAACGCAAAGGGATTGTTTGCGCTGGAAAGAGGCGAGCAGAAAACTCATAAAGAGCGCCGGTAGCATAAAGCCTAATGCTGCTTCAACGGCTGGATAACCTTGCAGCAATCCGCTGCCAGAGAATGCCCCTATAACCGTACCAAATACCCACGATGACCATGAACTGAAGGCAATGCCAATCATCCAGTTCTCGCTCCAGCGGCGATTATTGCGTACCAGCTTTGCCGTTGCTGCGGCAAAAACTTCATCCGTCAGGCCAAACGCCCACAATGCAGTTTTCGATTTTTGCAAACGCTGAACAATGCGGCTACGCAACGATGGACCATACAGGATATGGCGAACATCCATTGCCATGACGGTCAGCGCAGCGACCCACAAACTACTCCCGGCTGCCAGCATCGTGGTAATGACGAACTGACTCGCGCCTGCATAAATGATGCAGGAGAAAAAAACGCTTTCGAGAGGAGAAAATCCCAGACGGGTCGCATTCAGACCGAAAGCAAAGGCCACCGGAATATAACTAATAACAATCGGTAAACTGTCTTTGCATCCTTCCATGAAGGTCGCCGAACCTGAAGCAGGCAGAGGAGTAGGGCTTACCATAGAGTGTACGCTTAACGACTGTTAAAATTATAAATGGACTGAATGAATATCTTAACCTTATCAGACTGATGGGCTTCTTAACACCCTTATAAGTGTAAAGCCACGAAAACGGTTGCTGATTGTCTAAATAGCGGCTTCCTGACGATGAAAACCTCGCCACCAGACCAACAGATTAACCAGGGCAATCGTCGCACCAGCCAGACAAACGCCAGCCCAACCGGCATGTTGCCAGGCAGAGGCCGAAATCAGTGAACCGGCGGCACCGCCAATAAAGTAACTGGTCATATAGCCTGCGGTCAGACGATTACGTGCATCAGGATAAATACGATAAATCACGGTTTGATTGGTGATATGCACGCCCTGTACGGTGAGATCCAGCACCAGGATGCCAATAATCAGCGCCAGCACGGAAGTGTGACCAAACCAGATCGCCAGCCATGAAAGCAACAGCAGCAGTAGGCCGAAAGTTGTTGTCAGGTGCGATTGACCCTTATCGGCAAAACCACCTGCCGGACGTGCGCCCAGCGCCCCAGCGGCTCCTGCAAGGCCAAACAGACCAATCGTTCCATCGCTGTAGTTAAAAGGCGGCGCGGCAAGCAAAAAGGCCATTGATGTCCACAGAATGCTGAAGTTAGCAAAGGTCAGACAGCCCAGTACCGCGCGGGTGCGCAGGATCTTATCGCTGATAAACATGCTGAAAACGGAACCTAACAACTGTGGGTAGTTGAGGTGCGTCTCCGATTTCATCTGCGGCAGGCCGCGCCATAACGCCAGCGCCATTAGCGCCATTAATACTGCTGCGACCCAGAAAACGGTGCGCCAGCCGCCGAGATTTGCCAGCAACCCGGCAACGGTACGCGCCAGCAAAATGCCTAGTAGCAGGCCGCTCATAATTGTGCCAACCACCTTGCCGCGTTTTTCCGGCGAGGCCAGTGTTGCCGCCAGCGGAACCAGAATTTGTGCCACGACCGAGAATAAACCCGTTAATGCCGTACCGAGGATCATCATCGCCAGTGACTGACTGCTGGCGGTAATCAACATACCGCCCGCTGCCAGTAAGGTCATCGAGACAATCAGGCGGCGGCGTTCAAACATATCACCGAGGGGAACAAGAAATAGCAGACCGGCGGCATAACCTAGCTGCGCGGCGGTGACAATAAAGCCCGCTGAACTGGCAGAAAGGGAAAAGTTACGCGCGATAGTGTCGAGCAATGGCTGAGCGTAATAGTTGCTGGCGACCGCCAGACCGGTGGCGATCGACATTAGCACGATCAGCGCCGGGCTAAGCTCGTGATTGGGTTTCGTCATTATTGTTTATCAGGTGATGATGAGTCTGAAAACCAATAATAGCGGATGTTGATGAATATGGGATGAAAGATAGATTGTTGAAATGTGCGGTGTGGTGTGTAGGCATGATAAGACGCGTCAGCGTCGCATCAGGCATTGTGTACAGAATGGCGGATGCGGCAAAAACGCCTTATCCGCCCGAATAAAAATTACTTCTGCGCTGCCAGCGCCTCATTTACCCAGCCATCGAACTGTTGCTGGTGGGCTTTGATCCAGCCATCAACGTGACCCTGAATATCGCCTTCTGAGGCTTTGCCGTCATGCATAATGGCGTTCTGGGCGTTAATGTCTGCCACCGGCAACTGCATAATGGCAAACAGTTTCGCTGCCGCCGGGTTTTTCTCAGCCCAGGCTTTGTTGGCAACGATATGCATGGTGCTGACCGGGAAGCCGTAATTTGCGCCATTCGGTAGTTTGGTATCGGCGTTTTTATCACCCGGCAGTGCGGAGAACGGCACCTGCAACCAGACGACATCTTTGCCCGGCTTCAGTTCGTTACTCACCCAGTACGGCGTCCAGGTGTAGTAAAACACCGGCTTGCCCTCTTTGTAACGACTGATGGTGTCAGCCATCATCGCCGCATAGTTACCCTGATTATGCGTCACGGTGTTAGTCAGTTCATACGCGGCAAGCTGGTGATTAATGGCACCTTCGCAGCCCCAGCCGGGGTTACAGCCGGTTAAATCCGCTTTGCCATCGCCGTTGGTATCAAATAGTTTGGCGATCTTCGGATCTTTCAATTGTGCGATGTTGGTGATTTTGTACTGGTCGGCGGTTTTTTTATCGATCAGGTAACCTTGCGCCGCGCCGTTAACAAATACCCCTTCACGATAAAATTTCTTATCGCCACCGGCTGCTTCGTACATGTTGTCATGCAGCGGCGTCCAGTTCACAGCGGTGAAGGTTGCATCGCCAGAAGCAAGCGAGGTGTAGCCAACGTTGTAATCCACTTCGCTGGGTTTATTGACGGTATAACCTAATTTCTCTAATGCACGACTGACCAGCAGCGTCTGGAAGGTTTCTTCAGTGATGGTGCTCTGGACTGGATTAACAGTAATGCCTTTGCCCGGCAGATCGGCAGCAAAAGTTTGTGTAGAGATAAGCGTGGCAAACGCTGTCGCAAAAAGTACGCTATGTCGCATTGTTATTCCTTTTTTTGGCAGGGTGATAATGCCCGGCGTCACCGGGCAAGTGCAGAGTTACTTAATGAATGGGCGGGTCAGCAGACCAACAGGGCCAGTGGTGTACCAGCGACGGTTGCCGCGACTGCGTGAGTCGCGCCCAACGGCCTGCGTCAGGCGATCGAGGATAATGGCGAGGATCACAATCCCGACGCCGCCAACGGTGGCAAGCCCCATATCCAGACGACCGATACCGCGAAGTACCATCTGACCCAGCCCGCCGACGGCAATCATCGAGGCAATGACCACCATTGAAAGAGCCAGCATCAGCGTCTGGTTAACGCCCGCCATAATGGTCGGCATCGCCAGCGGTAACTGAACTTTGAACAGCATCTGGCGCGGGCTGGCACCGAATGAGCGCGAGGCTTCAATCAGATCCGCCGGAACCTGGTTAATCCCCAGAATGGTCAGACGGATAATCGGCGGCAGAGCAAAGATGATAGTCACCACCACGCCCGGCACGTTACCGATACCAAACAGCATGACGATTGGCACCAGATAAACAAACGCTGGCGTGGTCTGCATGGCATCAAGCAGTGGACGAATAATTTTCGCCGCTCGCGGACTTCTCGCCAGCCAGATCCCCAACGGCAAACCGATGACGATACAGAACAGCAGGGCGGTTAATACCAGCGCCAGGGTGACCATTGCTTGCGACCATGCGCCAATCGCGCCGATAGCAATCAGTGAAACCAATGTCGCAACGCCCATACCGACGCCGGAAATCTGCCAGGCGATGAGAGCGAAAACGATAATCGCCACAGGTGCAGGCATACCCAGCAGCAATTGCTGGAAACCGTTGAGAATATAATCCACCGGAACGCGCACACCCTGAAAGACGGGACGGAAATGGGTAACGACCCAGTCGATCCCTTCAGTTACCCAACTGTCGAGTGGGATCAGCGTCTTGTGGAATGGATCGAGAATATTAAAATGCTCGACGTTTGGCGCAGGCGTACTGGACAGCCAGTCAGCGCCACCGCCGTCAGTCGGTGCAGCAGCCGGTGTACCCCAGGCGTCTGCGGATTGTGCGGCGCTGTCTGCCGCTGGTGTGGTATCCCACGGATTATTTTGATCAGCCATTGTTTACCCCCTCACGATCTAAAGCGCGCAGCAGCATTCCTTTCGAAATGATGCCGACATACTGTTGGTCCTCGTCGACCACGGGCACCGCACACGGCGCCTGTCCGACATGAGAGAGCAACTCGCTAAGAGGCGTCTGAGCATCGACCGCTAACGGCGCATCAATCAGCGCCGCATCAAGACCTTGCTGCTGCGTTAATGCTGCTTTTAACGAATCGATAGACACTGCGCCGACAAATTTATTACCGCGTTCGATGACGTAACCATATTCGCGGTCTTCATCCTGCAATAATTTCAGCGCCGAACGCGGGCCGAAGCCGGGTGTTTTACGAATTAAGCCATTAGGGCTGCGGCGGGCAATATCTTTTGCGCTGAACACCTGGCTAATATCGACGCCACGGAAGAAGGTACGGACATAATCATTCGCCGGATTATTGAGAATTTCATCCGGTGTACCGACCTGAACGACTTCACCATTTTGCATAATGGCAATTCTGTCGCCAATACGCATAGCTTCATCGAGATCGTGGGAAATAAATACAATGGTGCGCTGATGTTTCGCCTGTAATTTTACCAGCTCATCCTGCATCTCGGTGCGAATTAGTGGGTCGAGCGCCGAGAAGGCTTCATCCATTAATAAAATATCCGGATTGATGGCTAATGCGCGAGCCAATCCGACACGTTGGCGCATCCCGCCAGAAAGTTCGTCCGGATAACTGTGGGCATAATTTTCCAGCCCGACCTGACGCAGTGCATCAATGGCTTTTTCCCGGCGTTCTTCGGCATTAATTCCGGCCAATTCCATACCAAACGCAGTATTGTCCAGCACGGTCATATGTGGCATTAAGGCAAAGGACTGGAAGACCATCGCAATCTTTTTTCTGCGCACCTCACGGAGTTCGGCATCGGATATTTTGGCAATATCCACACCGTCAATCAGTACTTGTCCACGGGTGGGTTCAATCAGGCGATTGAGAAGGCGTACCATTGTGGATTTACCCGAACCGGATAATCCCATGATGACAAATATCTCGCCTTCTTCAATGGCCAGACTGGCGTCTTTTACGCCAAGCGATAGACCTGTTTTTTCCAGAATTTGTTCTTTTGAAAGTCCTTTTTCGATATATTTGAAAGCCCGTTGTGGATGCTCGCCAAATATTTTATAGAGATTTTTAATTTCTAATTTAATTGCCATGCAATAGAAAGATTCCTGTTATTTGTTTATGTCGATATATTACCCGATGGAAATAGTCACTTTTTTCTACCCTAACATACTGAGAATCTGAGGCAACCCCTGATGGCAAATGTGGCATGAATATTGATGTGAGCAAATTGCCGGAATTTCCCGTGATATAAGGGCTGAGAGCAAATCGAGAAAAGTTGATATTTTTTGTTATAGATAGCGGAAAAACGCCTGAATATTGTAGTTTCAGGCGAATAATGCAACAGAGTATCAGTGTAGATCACCACAAAATATCTGTGTGATAAAAAGCCATTTAATGAAAATTATTTCCCTGCTGCGGTTGGTGATATTTTTTAAATAACGGTGTCAGAAATTCCAGTCTTCGTCTTCTGTTTCGACCGCTTTTCCCATCACATAAGAGGAGCCAGAACCGGAAAAGAAATCGTGATTTTCATCGGCATTCGGCGAAAGCGCGGCGAGGATTGCCGGATTCACTTCCGCCATTTCTGCCGGGAAAAGCGGTTCGTACCCCAGATTCATCAACGCTTTATTGGCGTTGTAGCAGAGAAACGCTTTTACATCGTCAGCCCACGAGGTTTCGGCGTACAGCTCATCGGTGTATTGCAGTTCGTTGTCGTAGAGTTCCAGCAACAAATCGAAGGCAAAATTCTTTAACTCTTCGCGTTGTGCCTGGGAGATTTTTTCCAGGTTTTTCTGATATTTATAACCGATGTAATAACCGTGCACTGCTTCATCGCGGATAATCAGACGGATCAGGTCGGCGGTATTGGTCAGCTTACCGCGACTGGAAAAATACATCGGCAGCCAGAAGCCAGAGTAGAACAAAAATGATTCCAGAAAGACACTGGCGATTTTCTTTTTCAGCGGATTATCGCCGCGATAATGTTGCTGAATAATCTGTGCTTTTCGCTGCAACGGCGCGTTTTCTTCACTCCAGGCGTAGGCGGCATCGACATCTTTTGTCTGGCACAGCGTCGAGAAAATCGAACTGTAAGAGCGGGCATGAACCGCTTCCATAAAGCTGATATTTGATAATACCGCCTCTTCATGGGGCGTGATCGCATCGGGCATCAGCGAAGGTGCGCCGATAACATTTTGTAGCGTGTCGAGTAGCGTCAGGCCAGTAAAAACACGCATCGTCAGTTGTTGCTCTACGGCGCTTAATGTCTGCCAGGCGGGGATATCGTTCGACAGTGGCACTTTTTCCGGTAGCCAGAAATTACTGGTCAGGCGATTCCACACCTCCAGATCTTTATCGTCAGTAATCTTGTTCCAGTTGATGGCGCTGATACGTGAGAGTTTCATAGATATTCCTTAAAGTGCGCAGGAGACGCAGCCTTCAATTTCAGTACCTTCCAGCGCCATCTGACGCAGGCGAATGTAATAGAGCGTTTTGATCCCCTTACGCCAGGCGTAAATCTGCGCTTTGTTGATATCGCGGGTGGTGGCGGTATCGGGGAAAAACAGCGTCAGCGACAACCCCTGATCGACATGGCGGGTCGCTTCGGCGTAGGTGTCGATAATCTTTTCCGCGCCAATTTCGTAAGCGTCCTGATACAGCGCCAGATTCTCATTAGTCATAAACGGGGCAGGGTAGTAAACGCGCCCGGTTTTGCCCTCTTTGCGGATCTCTACTTTCGCCACAATCGGATGAATACTCGACGTGGCATGGTTGATGTAAGAGATGGAACCGGTTGGTGGCACCGCCTGGAGATTCTGGTTGTAGATGCCATAGCGCATTACGTCGTCGCGCAGCTGCGCCCACATCTCACGGGTAGGTAGCGTAATACCGCTACGGGCAAACAGTTCGCCAACTTTCGCCGTTTTCGGCTGCCAGTTACCTTGCAGATATTGGCTAAAATATTCACCGCTGGCATAGCGCGACTGTTTGAACCCGGCGAAAGTTTCACCGCGTTCGCGCGCCAGCAACATCGAGGTGCGCAGCGCGTGCCAGGTGATGGTATAGAAATAGAGATTGGTGAAATCCAGAGCCTCCGGCGAACCATAGGCGATGCCTTCCCGCGCCAGATAACCGTGTAAATTCATCTGCCCCAGCCCGATGGCGTGCGAGGCGGTATTTCCGGTCTCGATGGAGGGCACGCTGCGGATATGACTCATATCCGACACCGCCGTCAGACCGCGCACGGCTGTTTCTACCGTGCGGGCAAAGTCGGGGGAATCCATGGTGTGGGCAATATTCAACGAACCTAAATTGCAGGAAATATCATGGCCTGTGCGAGCATAGTTGAGATTCTCGTCATACTCTGAGGCGCTGTTTACCTGCAAAATCTCTGAGCAAAGATTGCTCATATTTATGCGCCCGGCGATAGGGTTAGCACGGTTTACCGTGTCTTCATACATGATGTAGGGATAGCCGGACTCAAACTGGATCTCCGCCAGCCGCTGGAAGAAATCACGCGCGTTGATGTATTTTTTGCGGATGCGTTTATCGGCAACCAGTTCGTCATAGTGTTCGCTGATGGCGATATCGGCAAACGGCTTGCCGTAAACCCGCTCAACGTCATAGGGCGAAAACAGTGCCATCTGCGCATTCTTTTTCGCCAGATGGAAGGTGATATCCGGGATCACCACGCCCAGCGACAGCGTTTTAATGCGGATTTTCTCGTCGGCATTTTCCCGCTTTGTGTCGAGAAAACGCAGAATATCGGGATGATGGGCATGTAAATAGACTGCACCCGCCCCCTGACGAGCGCCGAGCTGATTGGCATAGGAAAATGCGTCTTCCAGCATTTTCATCACCGGAATTACGCCAGAAGATTGATTTTCAATACGTTTAATTGGCGCGCCCGCTTCCCGCAGATTCGACAGCAAAAATGCCACGCCGCCGCCGCGTTTCGACAGTTGCAGTGCGGAATTTACCGCCCGGCCAATCGACTCCATATTGTCTTCAATACGCAGCAGAAAACAGGAAACCAGTTCGCCGCGCTGCTGTTTGCCACAGTTGAGGAATGTTGGCGTGGCAGGCTGAAAGCGTCCTGACAGCATTTCATCGGTCAGTTGCAACGCCAGCGTTTCATCGCCTTGTGCCAGCGTCAGCGCCACCATAGTGACTCGATCGGCAAAATCCTCCAGATAACGCTTACCGTCGAATGTTTTCAACGTATAGCTGGTGTAAAACTTCCATGCACCGAGGAACGTCTGGAAACGAAAACCGCTGGCGTGCGCGCGGGCAAATAGCGTAATGACAAAGTCGCGAGAGTAGCGATTGAGGACATTTTCATCATAGTAACCTTCGTTGACCAACCAGTTCAGGCGCTGCTGCTGGCTACTGAAGGTCACACTGTTCGGGCGTACATGCGTCGCCATAAAGGCGTCTACGGCCTGGCTGTCTTTATCGAACTGAATGCGACCTGCGCTATCGTAAAGGTTAAGCATCGCATTCAGGGCGTGGTAATCCATTGTTTCCTGCGTCAGGCGGTCTGCGGTTGTCGTTGCCAAAATTCGGTTACTCCTTTACGAACATTTTCGATATCGCTTTGCGTACCCATGAGTTCAAAGCGGTACAGCCACGGCACGCCGCATTTCCGGGCAATCACATCTCCGGCGCGACCATACGCCTCACCAAAGTTGCGATTACCCGAAGCAATAACGCCGCGAAGCAACGCCCGGTTATGTTCGTCGTTTAAAAAGCGAATCACCTGTCGTGGCACAGCGCCAGCCGTACCGCCACCGCCGTAAGAGGGCACGATCAGGATGTAAGGCTCGTCTACCTGAATCCGTTCCCGCTCATTGAGTGGAATGCGCACGGCGGGCAGCCCTAAACGTTCGATAAAACGCTGCGTATTTTCGGAGCTGCTGGAGAAGTAGACGAGCTGGCTCATGCACTGGCCGCGTGTGGCGCTGGATGCAGACGGTTGATCATGTCCGGACGAAAACCAGACCAGCTAAGATCGCCTGCAATCACTACCGGCAACTGACGAAAGCCCTGAGCACGCAACGCTTCCGCCGCTTCAGGAACGCGATCGACATTAATCATTTCAAAATCAAAGCCCCGGTTTTCCATCGCCCGTTTGGTGGCGTGGCACTGAACGCAATCGTTACGAGTGTAAATAATAATGCGCATGATTCGTATTTCTGTTTAAAATGAAGATACGGCGCGATGATACGCGTCGGGTTGTCTCTCTGTTGATACAGGGATACTAGATGTAGTTGAAAAAAGATTCAACCATACAAGATATGGGAAATTTCGATAAGTCTCACCGCCGTCGAGCAGCTCAGCGGGGTAGGGGGTTTTGTGTTCTATAGCCGGGTGATTACCCGGCATCAGGAAGTTACATCCGCATGGAAACGGCCAGGCGGTTAAAGCAATTCATCAGTCCGATGGCAAAAGTCAGGTCGCTGATCTCTGCTGCGCTGAAATATTCAAGCAAAGGTTGATAAACGTCGTCTTCTGCATGGCTTCGGGCAATATCGGTCACCGATTCCGCCCAGGCCAGCGCCGCCCGCTCGCGATCATCAAAATGATGGCTCACCCGCCAGCCTGCCAGAGCGTCCAGCTTGTGCTGCGGCACACCGGATTTGCGTAATGCTTTACTGTGCATCTCCAGACAAAATGCGCAGCCGTTGATTTGCGAGACGCGCAAATAAACTAACTCCATCAGTGTGGTATCCAGCGCACTATTTTCCAGCGCCGTTTTGGCCTGCACCAGCGCGTTATACACTGCCGGGCTAAGTTCGTAGTAAGGCTGACGTAATGTAGTCATACAGTTTCTCCTCTTATTAACGCCCGCAATGTAGCACTATAATGGACTGCTAAAGAGAGCCATAAATTACCTAAAAAAGCAGACCATATGCCGCGCTATCAGGATATCGCCCGTCAGTTAAAAACGGCTATTGAGCAAGGGGAACTGAAACCCGGCGCAAGGCTACCTTCCAGTCGTACCTGGTCGCAGGAGCTGGGCGTGTCTCGATCCACCGTCGAAAATGCTTATGCTGAGCTGGTGGCACAAGGATGGCTGGTACGGCGGGGGCAGGCGGGCACCTTTGTCAGCGAGCAAATACATCCCCAACAATCCGCTGTGGATGTGCTTGCCTTTGCCGGTGAAAGCCAGCAACCGCTACCATTCCAGATGGGATTACCCGCACTCGATCTCTTTCCGCGAGAGCTGTGGGCGCGGGTGATGGGGCGCCGTCTGCGTACCCAGACGCGCTTTGATTTGGCGTTAGGCGATGTCTGTGGTGAGGTGGCGTTGCGTGAGGCAATTGTTGATTATTTACGCGTCTCACGCGGGATTGAATGCCAGCCAGAACAGGTCTTTATCACTCACGGTTATGCAGCCTCAATGGCCTTAATTCTGCACACGCTGGCGAAACCGGGAGACGGGATGTGGATGGAAGATCCTGGCTTTCCGCTGATTCGTCCGATTGTTACTCGCCACGGTGTGGAAATTTTACCTGTGCCTGTTGATGACAACGGACTGGATGTCGCAAGTGGAATGCAAAATTATCCTGATGCGCATTTTGCCCTGATAACTCCGGCACACCAAAGCCCGCTCGGTGTTGCGCTCTCACTGGCGCGCAGGCATCAGGTGCTGGCGTGGGCAGAGCGTGCGCGGGCGTGGATTATTGAAGACGATTACGACAGTGAATTCCGTTATCACGGTAAGCCATTACCGGCGCTGAAAAGCCTCGACGCGCCACAGCGGGTGATTTATGCCGGAACATTCAGCAAATCGCTATTTCCTGCATTGCGCTGTGCGTGGCTGGTGGTGCCGGTGGAGCAGATTACGCAATTCCGCCAACAGGCGTCACTGAAGCCATGTGCAGTGCCAGTTCTATGGCAGAACACACTGGCTGACTTTCTTCGCGAGGGGCATTTCTGGCGGCATCTGAAGAAAATGCGTCAGCACTATGCGCAGCGTAGGCAGTGGATTGAACAGGCGCTTACGCAACAGGGATTCCTGGTTATGCCACAAAAAGGTGGCATCCAGATGGTTATCAGCATGGTGGGCGATGATATTTTCCACGCTCGTAAAGCCAATACTGCTGGCCTTGCGGTGCAGGCACTTAGCGACTGGCGTATCCGATCAAGTGGGAAAGGAGGATTGCTTCTCTCGTTTACCAATATTATCAGTGAGAGTATGGCGCAGCAGGTGGCACAACAATTACGCAAAGCCTTAAGTTAAAAACCCCGAAGTCAGGCTTCGGGGTCAAAGACGCGTATTTATTATCATTGTTGCATTACGATTTGCGTATGCTTAACAGCGCGCCGATAAAAATACCTACCGCAGCTGCTGTACCCACGCTACACCAGGGTCTTTCACGAACAAAAGAATCTGCGCAGCCAACTGCATCGCGCGCGGCTTGCTGGACGCGAGTACGACCATGCATCCGCGCTCTGGTTTCTTTCAGTAGAGCCTGAGCTTTACTGCGTGCGGCTTCGGCTTCACCTTTGGCGTCGCTGCCCCAGGACTTCAATACAGATTCGAGACTGTCGGCTAATTGATTGACATCATTCTGAATATCCTGCACGCCATCATCGACGTCGTTGCGGTTCGGTCTGTTAAACATATGATCCCCCATTAGAATTCGATGTAATTTTCAGTGTAGACCATAATTTTCTTAACAGAGATTCATCGCGGCTTTATGGACTTTTCTGAAAGCGTTGTGAATGCGCAATCAGGTAAGGTAGGCGCGCAGTAGATATTAACGAGGATAAAATATGTATTTACGACCAGACGAGGTGGCGCGCGTACTTGAGAAAGTCGGTTTTACTGTCGATGTAGTAACCCAGAAAGCATACGGTTACCGTCGTGGGGAACATTATGTCTATGTTAACCGCGAAGCGAGAATGGGACGTACCGCACTGATAATTCATCCAACATTAAAAGAACGTAGTTCCACACTGGCTGAACCTGCTTCCGATATTAAAACTTGCGATCATTACCAGCAATTTCCGCTCTATTTAGCGGGTGAACGTCATGAGCATTACGGTATCCCGCATGGCTTTAGTTCGCGTGTTGCGCTTGAACGTTATTTGCATGGCTTATTTGGCGAAGCCAGTTAAAGACGCGACTGGCGATGCCAGTCGCGAAAAGAAGGGTCAGGCTTTTACCTGCTGGTAGCTGCTCACTTTGAACAAGCGGCGACAGTAATCAAGGAAGTAGCCATAGACCGCCCCCATCAGCATCGAAACAACGATGTTTGAACTGACCGCTGCCATAATCTGGTGCCAGTCTGCGCCTACCACTAATAAGATCGCCATATACACTGGTGACTGGAACGTCACATAAGCCAAAATATCAGCCAGATTTTTTGTCCAACCAGAGTGGCTAACTTTGCGTGCCGCGCGCATAAACAGATCGCGGTACATGCCATATGGCCATGCAATTAAGATATTCACCGGAACGGCCACCAGCCTGGAATAAAAAGATTGTTCGAAGCTCATCCCGGAGAGGAAAACTTCAATACACATGTTCACGACAGTACAGTAAACAACCATCGCGAACGTGTCTGCAACTGCATGACGCAAGCGTGACTGCGGTGAGAACATGCTAATGCTCCTTAATAAAAGCGAAATCGGGTATGAATGGAAATGGAAGCAGTGCTTTAGACTGCCTGTTTCATTTTTGCATAGCGTATATTGCTGGTTGTTAGTAATCAATTAGTGAAAAATTTTTATTTATTTTGTTTTTGTAGATAAAATGTTCCGCAATGGCGTATTTTTTATACATTATGGATTTTTAAATGCCTTTATGAATAATTTTATTTAAAATCATATTATTACGTTGTCATTGTGAACTGTGCTGGTGGGGCGGTTAAGGGCTGTTAACGCCGTAAAGCGTAGACAATCCGGCTTAAGTAGCGGGTTGAGCTCATTTAGCATTTTTAATGACCTGAAGCCACTAATGCCAGCATAAAACTTCAGTTACTGAAACTTTGTTTTTATTCTTTATGTATGCATTTTTATTCAATTTTCTTTAATCTACCTTCGGTGATGATGGCACAGAGGGCATCCGATTATTCGCAAATGTCTGCAATGATAAGTCAAATGGCTAATATATAAACCGAAAATAATTATTAATCTGCCTGGAAATAACGGTTGAAATAATATCGCGCGCGACTGTAAATAGATTAAATTTTGTGGAAATATAATAAGTGATCGCTTACACTACGCGACGAAATACTTTTTTTTGTTTTGGCGTTAAAAGGTTTTCTTTATTATGTCCGTAATGTTACAAAGTTTAAATAACATTCGCACCCTCCGTGCGATGGCTCGCGAATTCTCCATTGACGTTCTTGAAGAAATGCTCGAAAAATTCAGGGTTGTCACTAAAGAAAGACGTGAAGAAGAAGAACAGCAGCAGCGTGAACTGGCAGAGCGCCAGGAGAAAATTAGCACCTGGCTGGAGCTGATGAAGGCTGACGGAATTAACCCGGAAGAGTTATTCGGTAATAATTCTGCTGCACCGCGTGCAGGTAAAAAACGCCAGCCGCGTCCGGCAAAATATCAATTCACCGATTTTAATGGTGAAGTCAAAACCTGGACCGGCCAGGGTCGTACACCGAAACCGATCGCTCAGGCACTGGCTGAAGGTAAATCTCTCGACGATTTCCTGATCTAATGACTGCTGCCGGATGCTGCCACTATGGCGCGTCCGGCGTCGCTTCTTACGCTCGCTGATTCCACGGCATCTTATCTAACAACCTTGCCATCCCGCAAAAACCGCTGATGCCCGCAAACATTAATCCCGCACCGACAAAGCCGCTTAATAAGAAGAACGCGCTATTCACGGCATAACCCAATACGACGCCGATTAATATTAAGCCACCAGCTGTGATCTGTACCTGACGCATTAATGGTAAAGGCTGCGATTTATTTTCAGCTACCGGCAATCCCGCTTTTTTCCAGCCATCAATACCGCCCTCCAGTAAAAAGATATCTGCGGGAGCGGCAATCGCTGCTAATTTTTGTGCATTATTACTGGTGCGTTTTCCTGCCTGACAGTGGAATATAATTTGTTCGCTACGTAATTTTGCCGGAAGACCAGACTGTTCCAGTACGGATAATGGCGCCAGATCCGCTTCAGGAATATGTTCACGAAGATATTCATCGGCATCGCGAATATCGATTAACTTTGCACCGCGTGAGATTAATTCTTGTGCATCAAGCGGTGGAATTGTTGTTAAAGCCATTGCTACTCCTTACGGACAATAGACGTTTTTCAGGGTGGCGATAATGGCATTTACCGCCTCATTTTTAATGAAATAAAGAATGCGTTGGGCATCCCGTTGGCTGTCGATAAGCCCTTCGTCACGCATCCGTGCCAGATGCTGTGACGTTGCAGAGGCACTCAGTCCGGTAATGCGCGCCAGTTCACCGGCGCTGGTGCCGGGGGAACCGCAAATCATGCACAGAATCAGCAACCGTTTGGGGTGACTCATTGCTTTCAGTAAGGCCGCAGCCTGTTCGGCGCTGGCCTGTAGTTGGGCTAGTTCAGTCATATTTATTTAAGTGTTTTCTAAATTAAGTAAACTCTAAACTAAAAATGCAACGTATACCAGCGTCAGCAGCGTAAATGAGGGTAAAAGCAAAGGCTGAAACAGGCAGACTCCGCTAAAATTACTATGCTTAAGAGATAAAATTTCTTTTTAAACAATGAGTAATTTTCTTATAGGGAGGACATATGGGGTTCTGGAGAATCGTCATCACCATCATTTTGCCACCACTCGGCGTGCTGCTGGGGAAAGGATTTGGTTGGGCATTCATTATTAATATTTTGCTGACACTTCTTGGCTATATCCCTGGTTTAATTCACGCTTTCTGGGTGCAAACCCGCGATTGATCCTGTGCTCATCCTGCGGCGTTAACGCGCCGCGTTCCTCTGCTACACTTTCTGAGTGTTTCCATTAACGAATGAGGTAGTTATGGGTCTGTTCAATTTTGTGAAAGATGCCGGAGAAAAGCTCTGGGACGCGGTCACTGGTCAGCATGATAAAGACGATCAGGCGAAGAAGGTGCAGGAACATCTGAACAAAACCGGTATACCTGATGCCGATAAAGTGAATATTCAGATTGTCGATGGTAAAGCGACGGTTACAGGTGACGGCTTAAGTCAGGAAGCGAAGGAAAAAATCCTTGTTGCAGTGGGGAATATTTCCGGTATTGCCAGCGTGGACGATCAGGTAAAAACGGCGACGCCAGGCACTGCCAGCCAGTTTTATACCGTTAAGTCTGGTGACACTCTGAGTGCTATTTCCAAACAGGTTTACGGTAACGCCAATCTCTACAATAAAATCTTCGAAGCGAATAAACCGATGCTAAAAAGCCCGGATAAAATTTACCCGGGGCAGGTGTTGCGTATTCCTGAAGAGTAGTTAATTGCCAGCCATCGCCTGCTGGATAATCGGAATTGGCGTCAGTAAATGCTGGCGCATTAACTCACTGGCGCGCGCCGTATCTCGCGCCAGTACCGCCTTAGTCAGGGTCTGGTGCTGTTCATGTTTATCTTCCAGCATTTCTACAGAAAGCACCGTTTGCCGCAGCCAGATGAACCGATAGCGCGCCGCCAGATCAAACAACCGTTCACGCATTTGCAGTAAATAGTGGGAGCCACAGCCCGCCACAATTGCAGTATGAAATGCCTGATGGCGCTGGTCCCATTCATCAAGCATTTTCTCGCTGGCGTCACAAGCCTCAAGCTTACTGAGCAAATGCGCTTTTGCGAGAACGTCAGCCTCCCACTCATCGCCGCCACGGGCAATTGCCAGACTCACCAGCATCGCTTCCATATTGGCGCGGGCGTCGAAAATATCGAGCAGTTCTTGCTCTGACATAGACGCCACCCGATACCCTTTTTGATTCACCACCGTGACCAGCCGTTCCGCCACCAGTTGCGAAAGGGCTTCCCGCAACGGCCCGACGCCGAGTGCATAACGCGACGTTAGCGAACTCATCCGTAATTTTTCATCTGGCTGAAAATTGCCGCGAATAATATCGTTTTTCAACCAGCGGTAGCCATCCAGAGACGTAATGGTCATGGTGTGACTCCTGAACATTATCAGCGCGTATTATGAACGGGTGTTTTTTGCCACAATATCAGCTTTTTCCAGCGTGCCATAATTGGCACGGTACAGATAATCCCTATCGCTAATAAGCCGGTGGAAATTACCTCGAGTTGCTGCGCCGGGCGGAATAACATCACCACCAGTACAAAGGTAATAAAGCCAATCACCAGCCAGGTGAGCCACGGATAAAGCCACATGCGCAGGCGAATTTCGCCGCCTTCCGCCAGTAGGATTTTACGCATCCGTAATTGCGAAACGGCGATGACTAAATAAACCAGCAGGGCAATAGCGCCGGAGCTGTCGATCAGGAATTTAAACACTTTGGCGGGCGCGTAATAGTTCACTACCACCGTTAAAAACGCCGCGCCGGTCGAGAGTAATACTGCCACATACGGGGTTTTGCTACGGTTGATTTTACCCATTGCCGCTGGCGCATCCCCGCGACGGCTTAAGGAGTAGAGCATCCTTGAGGCGGTATACAGAGCCGAGTTCAGACAACTGGTCACCGACAGCAAAATAACGCAGTCCATAATAAATTTTGCATGTGGAATATTCAGCAGCTCCAGCACGGAACGGTAGGAACCCACGGTTTTCAGTCCTGGCATATTCCACGGAATGAGTGCCACGACGACAAAAATAGAACACAAATAGAAAATGGAGATACGCCAGATAACCGAGTTGGTGGCGCGGACAATATGTTTATCCGGCGTGTCGGATTCGGCTGCCGCAATGGTGACAATCTCTGCCCCCATAAAAGAAAACATGGTTATCAGCATCGCGCTTAATACCGCGCCAAAGCCGTTCGGCATAAAGCCGCCGCTATCCCACAATCTTGAAATACCGCTCACTTCGGCATAAGGGTAAAAACCGCTAATTGCTACAGCTCCAAGGAAAATAAACGCCAGAATGGCAATCACTTTGCATATCGCCAGCCAGAATTCAAATTCACCGTAGTTTTTAACGCTTAATAAATTACTGCCGGTTAAGGCGAGGGTAATGACCAGGGAAAATAACCAGATGGGAATACCTGGAACCCACGAATGCAGGATCATGGCGGCGATGTTGGCTTCCAGCGGGATAACCAGTACCCAAAACCACCAGTACAGCCAGCCGATGGTATAGCCCGCCCAGCGACCAATGGCTTTATCGGCGTAGGTGGAAAAGGAGCCGGTGTCGGGCGTGGCGACCGCCATTTCTGCCAGCATCCGCATAATCATAACCACCAGTAATCCGGCGAACAGATAAGCCAGTAATACCGCAGGGCCCGCTTCGGCGATGGCGACGCTCGAACCGACAAACAGACTTGCGCCGATAACACCGGCAATAGACAACATGGTGACGTGGCGTGATTTCAGCCCGCCGCCTAGCTCATGTGGTTGCGATGATTGCCCCATCCTGAATCCTCTCGAAAGTGTGTCACTTGGGAGAGCGCCCCGACATTTCCCGCGTCGGGTCACGCGTTTAATTGAGGCGGTCAACAAAATCTTAAAAGCGAAAGCGTGATGGTTTTCTCCCTCTCCCTCAGGGAGAGGGTCGGGGTGAGGGTTTAGCAGCGTGTATACCCGTCACCCTAACCCTCTCCCCAGAGGGGCGAGGGGACAGTCCGCAGTCATTTTTAACTTTGTCGATCGCCTCATCGTTATTATTTTTTACTGTATCGTTATCATTCCCTTAGCAACGGTTAACTCTTACAAACAGACATAGCTATTGTTTCGCCTCATCAAAACACTGAGCGATGATCTCCAGCCCCTGACGGATCTGAGCATCTTCAATAGTGAGCGGCACAAGGATGCGCAGCACGTTGTAGTACGGGCCGCAGGAAAGAAGAATCAGGCCTTTGTCGCGGGCGCGCGCCACGATCTCAGCGGTGAGTCTGGCGTTGGGTTTACTGTGATCGCCATCTTCAAACAGCTCGATGGCAATCATCGCCCCTAGCCCGCGAACGTCGCCGATCTCGGTGTGTTTTTCGGCGATCGCCAATAATCCGTCTTTTAGCTTCTGGCCCAGGTCGTTGGCTTTTTGCAGCAGATTTTCCTGCTCGAACACCTTCAACACTTCCAGCGCGGCTACGCAGGCAATCGGGTTACCGGCATAGGTGCCGCCCAGGCCGCCCGGTGCGACAGCATCCATTACTTCAGCGCGTCCGGTGACGCCCGCCAGCGGGAAGCCGCCCGCGATCGATTTCGCAAAGGTGGTAAGATCCGCCGCAACCCCCATTTGCTCCATCGCAAACAACGTGCCGGTACGCCCCGCGCCGCTCTGCACTTCATCGGCAATCAGCATGATCCCGTGCTCGTCACACAGTGCGCGTAAACGCTGCATAAAGGCAGGCGTTGCGGCGTAGAAACCGCCTTCGCCCTGAACCGGCTCAATCACGATGGCAGCGATATCTTCCGGCGCAGCGTCATTTTTAAAAATTCGGTGGATACTGGCGATAGCGTCATCTTCACTGATGTTATGCAGCGGGCAAGGATAAAGCGCGCGATAAACATGACCCGGCATCAGCCCCATGCCTGCAGAATACGGATTCACCTTGCCGGTCAGCGCCAGCGTGTAGTGCGTGCGCCCGTGGTAAGCGCCGCTAAAGGCGATGGTGCCGCTGCGTTTGGTGGCGGCGCGGGCGATTTTCACCGCGTTTTCCACCGCTTCGGAACCGGTCGTTACCAGCAGCGTTTTTTTGGCGAAATCGCCCGGCACCTTCTGATTCATTATTTCGCACAACTCCAGATACGGCTCGTAAGCCAGCACCTGGAAGCAGGTATGCGACAGTTTTTTCAGTTGCGCTTCTACCGCCGCCACCACTTTCGGATGCAGGTGCCCGGTGTTGAGCACCGCAATCCCGCCCGCGAAATCAAGATACTCACGGCCTTCAACGTCCCACACCCGGCAGTTTTCCGCACGATCAGCGAAAATCGGATGAATCTGCCCAACGCCACGAGGAACTGCCTGACTGCGGCGCTGCATTAACTCTTTATTGCTGCTCATTCGCGTTCTCCAGTTAAAGACCGATGCACATATATTTGATTTCTAAGTAATCTTCGATACCATACTTCGAACCTTCACGACCCAGGCCTGAGGCTTTGATACCGCCGAACGGGGCGACTTCATTGGAAATAATGCCGGTATTGATGCCGACGATGCCGTATTCCAGCGCCTCGCCCACGCGGAAGACGCGGCTTAAATCGCGGGCGTAGAAATAGGCGGCAAGACCAAATTCGGTATCGTTGGCCTGCGCAATCACGTCGGCTTCATCTTTAAAGCGGAACAGCGGGGCGAGGGGGCCAAACGTCTCTTCTTTCGACACTTTGGTGTTGGCTGGAACGTCCACCAGAATGGTTGGCTGGAAGAAGTTGCCGCCGCGTTCGTGCGCTTTACCACCGCAAACCACGCGCGCGCCTTTCTCCAGCGCATCGGCAATATGCTCTTCCACTTTTGCTACCGCTTTTTCATCGATCAGCGGCCCGATGGTGACGCCTTTATCCAGCCCGTCGCCGATCTGTAGTTTGCTCACCGCCTGCTGTAATTTTTCGGCAAAGCGGTCATACACGCCGTCCTGCACATACAAGCGGTTAGCGCAGACGCAGGTTTGCCCGGCATTGCGGAATTTCGAGGCCAGCGCGCCTTCCACGGCTTTGTCGAGATCGGCATCGTCAAAGACGATAAACGGCGCGTTGCCGCCGAGCTCCAGCGACACTTTTTTGATGTCTTTCGCGCACTGTTCCATCAACTGGCGGCCAATTTCGGTCGAGCCGGTAAACGACAGCTTGCGCACCAGCGGATTGCTGGTCAGTTCGTTACCGACCGCGCCCGCCGAACCGGTGACCACGTTAAATACGCCAGCCGGAATGCCCGCGCGAATCGCCAGCTCCGCCAGCGCCAGCGCAGAGAACGGTGTCTGACTGGCGGGCTTCAGCACCATGGTGCAGCCTGCCGCCAGCGCCGGACCGGCTTTGCGGGTAATCATCGCCGCCGGGAAGTTCCACGGCGTGATGGCGGCGGTGACGCCAATCGGCTGCTTGATCACAATCAGGCGCTTATCGGCCTGATGACCGGGAATGGTGTCGCCATAAATGCGTTTGCCTTCTTCGGCAAACCACTCAATAAAGGAGGCGGCGTAGCTGATTTCGCCTTTCGCTTCAGCCAGCGGTTTGCCCTGTTCGAGGGTCATCAGGCGCGCTAAATCGTCCTGATGCTCCATCATCAAATTGAACCAGTTACGCAGAATGTTGGCACGTTCTTTGGCGGTGAGCGCGCGCCAGGCGGGCAGGGCGCGGTTGGCGGCGTCGATAGCGGCGCGGGTTTCATCTGCGCCCATTTTGGGTACGCTACCCAGCTTGTCGCCGTTCGCCGGATTGGTGACGTCGATGACTTCACCATTGTTAGCGTCCAGCCATTCCCCGTTAATCAACGCCTGCTGGCGGAATAAGTTACTGTCGTTAAGTTTCATCGTTACGTCCTGTTTTCAAAGGTTATTGATTAAATGCGGCGTGTAAGGCATCCACACTACGTGCCGCTCGCAGCGTGCGTCCGGGGTTACTCTGGCTTGCCAACAGCGTTTGTACCTTGCTGACAATATGCGCACCAATAGGAATTGCTGATGTCGCTGCCGGGGAGGGCGCATTGCAGGTGTGGATCGTGCGCGGGGTGGTGACAAACAGAAAATCGTCAATCAGCTTACCGTCCGGCGATACCGCCTGCGCCCGCACACCGGCAGGCCAGGGCTGGAGATCGCTTAACGAAAGCGTGGGACAATACTTTTGCACCAGCCGCAGATAGCCGCTTTTGCACAGCGAGTTTTTCATCTCGCCCAGTCCTGAGCGTAGATGGTTTTGCAGCACCCGGCGAATCCCCGACGAGCCCAAAATCTCCAGCGTGTCGCTAAATGAGAAGTCGCGCTTGCGATAGCCTTCGCGTTTGAACGCCAGCACCGCGTTTGGCCCGACGGTCACGCTGCCGTCGATCATCCGGGTGAGATGAACGCCTAAAAAGGGCATTGCCGGGTCGGGAATGGGGTAAATCAGGTGGTTAACAATCTGGTTATGCTCCGGCGCAAGGCGGAAATACTCGCCACGGAACGGGCAGATGATAAAGCCCGGTTCGAGGCCGAGCATTTTCACCAGCCGGTCAGCCATCAGCCCGGAACAGCTAATCAGCGTCGACGCTTCATATTCGCCGCCCTGACGGGTACGTATCACCACGCCATTTTTATGCTCATTAAGGCCGCTGACTTCGGCGTTATAGATAATCTCACCGCCTCTGGCCTGGAAGATTTTTGCCATCGCCGCTGTCACTTCACGGTAGCTGACAATGCCGCTGGACGGCACAAAAATACCGCCGAGCCCGGTGATATTCGGTTCGCGCTCGCGCAGTTCGTCGGCGTTTAACCACTCGCGTTCAATACCGTTCGCCGCTGTACGTTCCCATAACGCGCGCATCCGATCCATTTCGAGTGCGGATGTGGCGACCAGCATCTTGCCGTAGTTGTCGTAGCGGATGCCGTTTTGATCGCAAAAGACTTTGGTGGCGCGGTTCCCCGCCAGGCAAAACTGCGCTTTCAGGCTGCCGGGTGTGTAATAGACCCCGGCATGGATCACGCCGCTGTTGTGACCCGTCTGATGGCAGGCCGGGCCGGACTCTTTTTCCAGTAGCGCAATGCGGGCATCCGGATAGACGTCAATCAGTTGCATGGCGGTCGACATGCCGATGATGCCGCCGCCAATAATCACAAAATCATACATCCGCTCAATTCCTTTGCGCTTACTGATGCGTCTGGTAGTGGTTAGTGGCGTATGCGAAATAGCCGCGCTGGCGCATCAGTTCACGACGCAGATCCGGATGCGCGGTAAAGCGGTCGCGACCGTGCAGCCAGAACAGATTGTTAATCAACAGGAATTTGCCAACGGGAACCGGCACAGACAGAATGCCTTTGCTGGTTTCAATGGCATCGGAAAGCTCGCTCAGCCACACGCCTTCTTCGAAATCTTTTGGCTGGACGAACTGGTCGATATAGCGCATCACCGGGCGACCCTGCTGATCGACGTCGAACACCGGATGGAATACATCTTTACTGACGTTTTTACTTGGCGGCGCGGCAAAGCGCATCGGACGGCGCGCCAGCGGATGGCTGAAAAAGTGGTCCAGATGTTCCCAGTCATCGAGATGCAGCAGCAGCGAGTTTCCGCCCTGCATGTTCTGTTCGTCGATTTTCATCATCAGCACGTAATCAGTGATTTCTTCAACGTAGGTGCCGTCGTTATGCAGTTCCATTACGCGGTGCGGCTGGCGCAGATAGCTATCTGAGTTATCGACATTTTTCACTACAAAACGCGCGTAATACTGACCGCTCATGGCATCGAAATTGGAACGACCAATCAGATGCGCTACCGCCGTTGCCAGCTTCACCATCTCATCCGCTTGCTTCACATCATCGACACCCACCGCATTGATCAACAACGCACCTTCAGCGCGGTTTAGCAACGTCTTCAACAGCAGTGGTTGCAGCTGATTTGCACACAAGTCGTCAAGAATTTTGCCTACCCGAAAACGCAGAAACGATTTGTACTCCAGTGCCTGCACGGGCCACTCGGCGACCTGTTCAAGGAACTGTTTGGTCGTCTGTTCAGAGAAGGTAAGTTCCAGCAGGCGAGGGGATTGCGCCGACGGGGTGAGGGTGAATCCGCTATAGTCCTGGCCTGAATCGACAGCGTTAGTGTGTACGGCGGTCAGTGCATTCATCAGAAGCGATCCTCTTATGAGATGTAGGGTGACATGGCGATGCTCATTTCGTAGCCATAATCTAAAAATATCTACATTTCTGAAAAATGCGCACAAAAGCGACATATTGTTTTCTTATTGTGATCGAAAACAACAAATGGTTAACATTTGATTTGGTGAGTGCCAGATGCTTTTTTAGGGGAATAACGAGTTAAAACAATGCACTATTGTGGATTGTAAGGGCGTGTATAAGCATGATTTCAAACTTTAAAATAAACTTACCCTGCGATTTAATACAAGGTGAGTCAATTTGAGATAACTCATTGTAAGCAGGGTATTTTTAGTTGTTATCCCTAAACCGCCTCCTGGGGGGATTGAGCCCGTAAGGCTATAGCCTGAAGAATGCTCATGAAGCCCTCGCGGTCTCGGTGTGTGACGAAGCACTGTTGGCCAACTGTGAACCAGAAGGCTTAGGGCGAGGGTACCTGATGAAACTTTATTTGCTATATTTTTATCGATAATTAATATTTTTAGTATTGAACCAGAGTGGGGCAAATGGAAATATAAACTCGTTGTAAAATTTAGTTAAAAAAATAAAAATACTTACTACTAAGTTCGAAATTTAAAAAACGTTAAAAGAATCACATTTCATTATTTTGGGTATTGGCTTCCCTATCTTTTTTGTTAAAAATAATTGCGCATGGTGAATCCCCCTGTGCGGAGGGGCATAAATGACTGTGAAGTAGTCTGCCGTGTTCGTTGGCATTGCGGATTCTGTCTGGTCATTGCAGAGTTCACCGGGAGGCACCCGGCGCCATGTAAGATAAGAATGTGCATATAATTCAAATCCCCTCTCCGGAGGGGTTTTTTTATCCAGTACACTATATAACTATGCCCTTCTGAACTGAGGAATAGTGAATTCAGCCCGCTATTGAAGCAGGAATACACCGAAATGATTCTGGTGATAGCCTGAATGTTGCAGGAATCCTCGTCTTTCAGAGCATGATGCAAATGTCTATCGTTGATACTCCCAAAAAGACCCACAAGGGAGTGTATTCTGAATGAGTATCTGGGGCATATATCTCAGGTAATGGTTACAGATGTATCTGGCAGACATATTACTGGGAAATATATGTTGATTGTATTTAACCAGAAGTGGAGATTGAAAATATTGTCAGAGCAGGTTGTGAAGAAAGTAGACTGATATGGCTGCAAAAGAAACAGACAATAAAAAAATAGCTTTTTCCCATGTGTTCATAATCATTGTCTCTTAAAGCGCCCGCTGAAATCAGCGGGCAATACATACTGGCATTAATGTTAAGTTTAAGGGTTTAATTCATCGTATCGTGTGATACGATGCATGTTATATTAATTAGTGGTGTTTTTTGTGTAAAATATTTGTTGTTTATTTTTGATCTAATTCTCATTTTTATGCGCATTTTTATGTGTGTGCATGAATTGTTAAATTGATCATAGTTTTGTTGTTTTGTTGTTTTGTTGTTTTGTTGTTTTGTTGTTGTATTATTGGTGAGTTTGTTAAAGGTGCGCGTGGTGAATCCCTCCATTGCGGAGGGTATATCCGCAACCACTATCGTGTCGGGTGGGTAATATTGCGGGTTCGGGTGCTGATGCAGGTCTCATCGGGAGTAACCCAGCGCCATACAGATGATGGTGGCCCGTCCTGAATAGCGTTGACACGTTCCTGACTTAAATCCGGAGAACGTGATGATGACTAAGTTCAAACGCACCCAACGTGATTATCCTCTATCCTTTAAAATAGCTGTTGTTGAACAGGTCGAAAAAGGCGAGATGACCTATAAACAGCCCCAGCAGCGGTACGGCATTCAGGGGCGCTTCACTGTTCTTGTCTGGTTGTGTAAATATGGCCGGCTTGACTGGAGTCCCGGACTTCCTGATCTGGTGAAGAGGAAACAGCCTGTGACTCAGACAACTATCCCGCTCACACCCGAGCAAAGAATCAGGGAACTTGAAGCGCAGCTTGAACTGGCGAACCAGAAAGCTGATTTTTTGAGTCGGTTATCAATGTCCTGAAAAATGATTACGGGGTGAGTATCGTAAAAAAGCAGCCCGGCAAGTCCTCGCGCAAAGTTCGGCTCCAAAAATAACTGTTACACGTGCATGTCAGTTCCTGGGGCACAGCAGACAGGCATGGTATCAGGACAACGCAAGGTGCAGAAAACGGCAGCAACATCATGCTCAGGTTCTTGATTTGTAGTGGTCAAGTAATATTGGCCACGGTTTTACAGTAAAAATGGTATCTGTTCTCTGACTCTTCCGGCGTCTGCACAGCAAGAGCCAGCCTGGCAGTGGACGTGACGCTGACATGTTCGCCATCAACTGTTGCGGTGGACACGCTGATGCTGAGTGCCATCACCACCAACACAACCTGCAACATTGAGATGGAAAGTCTGAGTGTGGCGGTGAACGAAGCCGTGACGGGGTAATAAAAAAATGCCGCCAGACAAAAGCAGGCTCCGGCGGCTCGGTCATACGATGGATATCAACAATAAGGCAAAATATGCGGAACTATTTTTAACCAGCAGATATGTGTCGGGTCAATAAGTTGGTGGGATAATGATATTTTTACAGCTGATATTACTGTATTTCTTCACGGTGGTTTGCGTTATATCTGGTGAGCGGAGGATACAAAATTATACGCATACATTCCTAAAAAGATTGATGCCGTGGCGGCTGAAAAAATCAGCGCAGTCTAGACTGTCGTACCAAAGGATCAACCCATCCCGTAGTAATGTCTCTCCGTGAAAAAATTCCATGGCAGAAATAAATAAACTGGTCACTGTTGATGCAGTGAAAGCCGCGCTGCGCACTGAAGAGGTATGTGGCACCCTGAAAGAAACCATCCGTAAAACGTTTGAATCCCGGATTATGGGGATGTGGAAGCGATTCTGGATGAGACTCTCGGTTCTCCGGAAGTATAGCCCGGAGAGGAGGCGCAGGCGGATGATGCGTCAGCTGGTGATGCACAACCGGAGCCAGTGTCCGGGAATGAAGCACAAACAGGTGATATACTGCAGCCAGAACCTGCAACGATGCTGTGATACATCGCGATCTGGCCACCAGTATCAGCGGTGGGAACGAGATACTGATTCTTGCAGTTGCTGGACAAGGTCTCCCCGTCGCAGTAGGCGGCGATAGGTGTGCTGGAGAATTTTCTGACGTACCTGATGAATCTGTATTACAAAATTAAAGAGGATCGCTGTAAGGCGGCGGGGGGAGAGTAAATAATGAACTCTGAGAAAATAAATCAACGAATTAGCTGTCTGGAAAATGAAATTGCTGAGCTGAATAAAAAATAGCCTGTAGTGATACTTTCTATAGATGAAAAAACGCCGCGATAAGGAAGGGCAGATGCGGCGCTTTATGATTATTGCCTGAAATCCTCAATCAGTTCCTGGATGAAAAAGAAGGTAACCACACAACGGCATACTGTGACGGTGCTGAAGCAGCTGGAAGGGGCGCAGGAATATCTTCATACTCAATGTCTGAAATAAGTTTTCTCAATGCGCAGTATTGTCGCCGTATTCCCGTATTAACCATGACCGCAGCCCTGGCGGATACTCCTCTGCGCGAGTGTACGGGAATAATCAAAAATGATGCATACCAGGTTTTGCCGCGCGAACTGAATGGGGCGAGGATTGTACCCTAATAATCGCCAGTCCGGTGCTATAGTGGACGAAATCGGCTCACCCAGTACTCACTTGGAATAAAAAAATGCCGCAGGGTTAAGTGCGGCGACAAATGGCACGAATTGAAGAGTGATATATCTTAGTCGTCATATTTTTATCTTATTTTTATGTTGTATTTCAATTCGTAATTTATGTTGGTTGATTTTGACATTTAAATGCTATTTTCTCTATGTAATGTCCTTTGTTTTTATAATCTTGATTTGAATGATTATGATTATCCATTTGTCGGATATTACGTAATATTGAGGTGTTTAATTATATTTATGAGTATATTTTCTGTGATTGATTTTATATTGTGGTGATGATTACATTGGTTATAATGCATTAGAGTGGTCGCAGATATTATCATACATAAAAGTGTTTCATACTGAATTTTTCACTGATTATTTTGTTATTACCAGAGAAATAATAAAGAATGATAAGGATGTTCTGGTGTTTTTTTTCATGAAGGGGAGGATATGCCAGGAACATCACTACTCAGTCATTTCAGCTGGTTCTTTCCAGCGATCCTGAGGTTACGGGGTGACGACCTCGCAGATTTTTGCTATTTAAGAAAATTTTCCGGGAAATCATTTCCGGTTTCTCTGTTAGTTAACCAATTGATTAAAAATAAATCTGCTATTGAAAAAATGGAAATACGACCAGTCTGGAGGATAAATGGTGACCTGAACCGGAAGTATGTAAAAAGTGTATGGTAACGTAGATGGAGGTAGCTAAGCATCTTGATTTGACTGAATGCTGTTTAAGAGATCTTCAGAAACTCCCAGGAGCACCGAAAACCCGGAGACGTGGCGAATACAATATTGATGATGGCGGTGACGATTATGAAGAAAAGCTGCTTATTGCCAGATGGTAATTGACTGCAGAACAGGCCGTTATACAACAGTTAAATAATCAGAAGTCTGAAGGAAAACTTATTGATGCCGGATTCTGTATTTTGCACTCAGTAAGCTGGCGATGGTGTTGTCCGGTACGTTTGATTCCATCCCTTTATCCATACAATGACAGTTTCCGAATTTAACGCCGCACTATCTTGATCATCTGAAACCCCTTATTGCTAAGGGAGAGAATCAGTGTGCGCGTACGGGGGATAAATTACCGGATTTACTCGATGAATATATCAGAGAAAGAAATGAATAATATAATGGCTGCCGTTTCAATTGCATTGCAGCCTCTGGTAAGGGGATTGCCGATGACGGCGAGATCGAACTGAACACGCCGCGTGACTGTGAAAACACCTTCGAACCGCAGTTGATTAAGAAGCATCAGACGCGTATCACCCAGATGGACAACCAGATTTTGTCCCTGTATGCCAAAGGCATGACTACGAGGGAAATCGTCTTGACCTTCAAAGAGATGTACGACGCTGACGTGTCGCCCACGCTGATATCTCAAGTCACCGATGCGGTCAAAGAGCAGGTTGCAGAATGGCAAAATCGTCCTCTGGATGCACTGTATCCCATTGTTTACCTTGACTGTATCGTGGTGAAAGTTCGTCAAGGTGGCACCGTAATTAACAAAGCGGTGTTCCTTGCACTCGGTATTAATACTGAAGTTCAGAAAGAGTTGCTGGGCATGTGGCTGGCCGAGAACGAAGGGGCGAAGTTCTGGCTGGGGGGGCTGACAGAGCTTAAGAATCGGGGGCTTCAGGATATCCTTATTGCCTGCATGGACGGTCTGAAAGGCTTTCCGGATGCGATAAACAGCGTGTATCCGTAGACGCACATACAGTTGTGCATCATTCATATGGTGCGCAACAGCCTGAAATACGTATCGTGGAAGGACTACAAAGCCGTCACTGGCGGGTTAAAAACGGTGTATCAGGCGCCAACAGAAGAGGCGGCGCTAGTGGCACCGGAGCAGTTCCCGAATGTCTGGGACGATAAATACCCGCAAATCAGCAAAAGCTGGCGTGCACACTGGGAAAATATCAACACGTTCTTCGGCTATCCGCCCGATATCCGCAAGGCCATCTACGCCACGAACGCTATCGAATCGCTGAACAGCGTGATCCGTGCGGCCATTAAGAAGCGTAAAGTGTTCCCGACTGACGACTCGGTGCGGAAGGTCATTTATCTGGCGATCAAGGATGCATCAAAAAATGGAATATGCCAATCCAGAACTGGCGGCTGGCGATGAGTCGCTTTATTATCGAGTTCGGTGACCGCCTGAGCGATCACCTTTAATATGGCAGCAATTACACAGAATTATTTACAGGGTCGGTGTTGAATGATTTCCAGCTGCTACCGATTTTACATATTTTTTGCATGAGAGGATTTGCACCTCCTCCCACCGATCCTCCATAACTTTACGCCACTGTCTTTAGGACGGCTATGTGCCAGAGGCGGACATTAATACAAATTGCATGTGAGAAAACGGTACTCAGTTATTCTAATCTGACATGCATAAACATTGTCGGATTACAAAACCTCAACAACTTCAAACTCTTCCATAATCAGCTCCATATCATCAGAAAAATGACCTTCTTGGGTGAAAAATCGTTGATGCTCTCTCTGCCAATATTCAAGGCTCAAATCACCTTCACCTTCCTTGTGAGCGAACTCGGCAGTAACATCACAAAAACGCACCAGTCGCATCGACACCAGCCTGGTTACGCATACTGGTACATCCTGGCCGTCAAGGATGATGTTATAGCTCCCAATCCTTGGGGCAAATTCTTCCTTCTGATAAGAGGCATAAGAGCCACAGGAGGCCGTTTTAATCCCTTTTTTGATAAGCGATGCAAGCTCATTAGCCAGTTCAGGGCTGTCGCCCATTTGCCAGGCATTCGCGTCTGGATATTTCATCTTTAGTTCATCAACCTTACCCATTACAAGTCCTTTCTGATTGTAAATAATAGAGATATAGCTGAGCATTAATTGTTCGAATATTAACAGTGATGCTTTCTTGTTAGTATCATAGTCCGTTTTTCGCTCATAACAGACATTCACTTCATTGATCTATTCGTCATAAGAATATACTGTATATAAAAACAGTATATCTGGGCGGATTATCATGTTGTTTATCAAGCCTGCGGAACTGCGTGAAATCATTACACTTCCTTTATTTAGTGACTTTGTGCCGTGTGGCTTTCCGTCACCGGCAGCTGACTACGTTGAGCAGCGAATCGATCTTAATCAGCTAGTGATTCAACATCCCAGCGCGACCTATTTTGTTAAAGCTGCGGGAGATTCAATGATTGAGGCCGGGATTGGCGATGGCGATCTGCTGGTAGTTGACAGCGCCATTACCGCCAGCCACGGCGATATTGTTATTGCTGCTGTGGACGGTGAGTTCACCGCCAAAAGGTTGCAACTGCACCCCACGGTACAGCTTGTGCCGATGAACAGTGCGTATTCGCCCATTACTCTTGGCAGCGAAGAGTCTCTGAATGTGTTTGGGGTCGTCACTCATGTCGTAAAGGCATTACGCTGATGTTTGCCCTCTGTGATGTAAACTCATTTTATGCCAGTTGTGAGACTGTTTTTCGCCCAGACTTGTGGGGGAAGCCGGTAGTAGTGCTTTCCAATAACGACGGCTGTGTGATCGCTCGCAGCGCAGAGGCGAAGGCACTTGGCGTTAAAATGGGGGAGCCTTATTTTAAACAGAAGGATCTGTTTCGTCGCTGTGGTGTGGTTTGTTTCAGCAGTAACTATGAACTCTATGCCGATATGAGCCAGCGTGTGATGTCTACGTTGGAAGAGTTGTCACCACGGGTTGAGATCTACAGCATTGATGAGGCATTTTGTGATTTAACCGGCGTACGTAACTGCCGGAATTTAACAGATTTTGGCCGTGAAATTCGCCAGACCATTCTTCAGCGTACACATCTCACGGTTGGTGTCGGCATTGCACAAACCAAGACGCTGGCCAAACTTGCCAATCATGCGGCAAAAAAATGGCAATGTCAGACGGGAGGGGTTGTTGATTTATCAAACCAGGAGCGCCAGCGCAAATTAATGGCTGCATTACCGGTTGATGAAGTGTGGGGAGTTGGTCGAAGGATAAGTAAAAAGTTGGAGGCGATGGGGATAAAAACCGTACTCGATCTCGCGGATACCGATATTTGCTTTGTCCGAAAGCACTTCAATGTTGTACTTGAAAGAACGGTACGGGAACTTCGTGGAGAGTCCTGTCTTGAACTGGAAGAGTTTGCGCCAGCGAAACAGGAAATTATCTGCTCACGGTCGTTTGGCGAACGCATAACCGACTATGACACGATGCGACAGGCAATATGCAGTTACGCATCACGAGCGGCAGAAAAACTGCGTGGTGAGCATCAATATTGTTGTTTTATCTCCGCCTTTGTAAAAACTTCTCCGTTTGCACTGAATGAGCCGTATTACAGCAACAGTGCCTCGGTAAAGTTGCTGACACCCACCCAGGACAGTCGGGATATCATTAATGCAGCGACCCGTTGTCTGGACGCGATATGGCAGGAGGGATATCGCTACCAGAAAGGAGGGGTAATGCTTGGTGATTTTTTCAGTTGCGGTGTGGCACAGCTTAATCTTTTTGATGAAAACGCACCGCGCCCTGGTAGTGAAAAGTTGATGGCTGTGCTTGATATGCTCAATGGCAGAGAAGGTCGTGGAACGCTCTATTTTGCCGGACAGGGTATCCAGCAACAGTGGAAGATGCAGCGTGGGATGTTGTCACCAAGATATACAACACGAGCCTCAGATCTGCTTTGTGTCAGGTAAACGCGCGATTAACGCTGATCCCTGATTTTTAACATTACCCACCGCCCGTGATACCGGATGCCAGGTGAAATGGTCACCCGAAACGCTGCCATCAGTTGCAATCTTTGTCGCCTCTTTGCTGCCAATGTCCTGTCGCATCCATTCACGGGCTGCTTCTGGCGACAGAACAAGAGGTCGGCGGTCATGAATATCAACAAGATCTTTATCTGCTGCAGCGGTGACTATCAGAAAACCTTCCGCCTCATCGCCGCGTGTGAACGGGGAACAGCCAATTGCTGCCATAAAAATGGGTTGACCATCTTTGCGATGAATGAAGTAAGGTTGTTTTATGTCACCGTCTTTTTTCCACTCAAACCAGCCATCAGCAAAACAGATTGCCCGACCATGCTGCCAGAGAGGTTTAAACATCCGACTGGTTGCTGCGGTTTCTACACGTGCGTTAATCAGCGGAGGTTTATTCCACCATTCGGGCGCATATCCCCAGAACACAGGATCAAGATGCAACCGCTCGTCTCGTTCGCTTAACAATAGTACTTTAGTTCCCGGAGCAACGTTGAAGCGATCTATTGGTTCGGGTTCGTATGGGATATCACGCTCTGATTCTTCTGATAATAGGGCAAGATAGTCTTCACGCGTCATTGATTGGGCGAAACGTCCGCACATAGAAACCTCCAGTAACCAGACTGAAAGTATAGGGTCGAGACAAAGAAAAGCCCGCATCTGCGGGCTTTCATGTCATTAGGGAGCTGCGGCTCCTTTGCGTATCCTTTTTTGTCTCCTCACCGTCTGGTCGGTGTCCTGCTGAGACTGCTAACTTCCTGTTTTTGTTGGTGTTGTCCTTACACCGTCCAATCATGATTGGTGGAGCTGGCGGAGTTTGAATAAATATTGTATTGCTTTGATTTTTAATGATTTTGTTTAATTCAGTTTTTGTGCGTATACCTAATCGTATACCAATGGCTGTAAGTTAATGTGAAATGAAAGCGCATTTTTACTTGGATTGATGCTATATCGTACAGGAAAAAAATTTTTTTTCGGAAGAACTGTTCACACTGTTCACCTTTCTGTTTTTTCCTTTTATTTCAGTTGGATAGGTGGTGAATAATGGGTGAAGGGTGAACATTCGATTCTTCACCTCCGGCATTCTGCCGGTGTGACTCATACCGGCGATTAATCCTCCGCACTGAAAATCACACAGGAAGAAAAAAAGTTTTTTTTGATTTGATTGTTCACACTGTTCACCTTTCGTTTTTCTCTTTTAATTTCAGTGTGATAACGGGTGAACATACGGTGAAGGGTGAACACTGGATTGTTCACCTTCGGGGGATTCAGGGATGAAAAAAGACCGGCAGATGCCGGTCAGATGAGTCATGATGGTCAGGTTGTTGCAGGGTCGTCACATTTTGGCAGCCAGTCGCCGTAGCTTTCCTCTTTCAGCGTCAGGTTGGTCTGTATCCCCTGTTTGGTATGGCGCTTCTCGTAATTCAGTCCGTATTCCTTCAGCATCACCGGCAGCCCCAGCCCGAACATTTTCAGACTGAGTACATTCCGGTAGCCGTTTGCCTCCATGTAGGCCAGATAGGCGTGATAGAGGTATTTACGGTAATTACGCGGGATGATACTGGCGTTCCCCATATACATGCCGCTGGTCTGCGGCAGGGTTTCCAGATAGCCGATAAAATCAAACGTCGGGTCGGCATCCCGTTTGATGTTCAGTGCCTCGTCTGAGTTCTGCTGGGACTGAAGCAGTGACCGGGCGAGCATCGGGTCGCTGAACTTCTGCATCAGGTGACGCACGATGACCGCCAGCTCGCGGGTGATTTTGTCCTTAAGCTGCGGGTCGCGCTCCTGCGGGGCTATCTGTTCCGGGAAGTGAATAATCACCCGCCGGCGTGACACGCCGCCGCTGCGGTCGGTGAAGCGCATCGGGTTATTGTTCACGGCCAGAATTACCGCCGGGATGTGCGTGGAGTACGCATCCCGGTATTTCGGGTCAACGGACACCGCATCGCCGCCGGTGATGGCCTTGAGTCCGGCTCCGTCGCCGCTCCATTTTTCCTGGTCCGGCAGGCGTATCAGTGAGAAGCCAGTTAACGCGGCACGTTCACGCGGGGATTCCAGCGTCTCGATGGTGGCCGACGTGGCGTTATCCTCACCAGCCAGCAGGGTGGCTATTTCGGCCATGATACTTTTGCCGCTGCCGCCGGGACCGGTCACCTCCAGAAAGAGCTGCCAGTCGTAGCGGTTTGCCAGCACCATAAACAGTGCGGCCAGAATCACGTCGCGTTTTTCCGCACGGCCACCGGCGGCACGGTCAAGCCAGCGCCAGAACGCGGGAGCGTGGGTTTCCAGCGTTTCACCTTCCACCGGCGGGGTGAAATCCACATCGCACAGGGTGCGCATCCAGTGTGACGGACTGTGCGGGTGGAACGTGCCGTTCTGCGTGTCGAGCACGCCGTTACGAAAGCCAATCAGGCGGCGGGAGGGGGCTTCCTGTTGCGGAATAATCAGCTTCAGGGTGTCCACCACGGAGGCCACCTTCCCGGAGGAGAACGGCGCGCGCAGCCGCTGAAACAGCCCGGCCACATCCCGGGCAAAGTCCTGTGGTGGCAGCACCTTCCAGACACCATTTTCATAACGGGACAGAAGCTGGCCGTTGGCATCGACCGCGAGCGCCTCGCCGTAATGCTCATAGATACGCATGGCCTTTTCGCTGGTACTCATGGCGGAAAACTCCGCTTCGCTCATGGTGTCGAACGGGCTTTCAGCCGGTGGCCGGATGGCATCGTAAATGGCCTTACGGGTGGCCTCCCCGCCGTACTGCGTGAAGGCATCATTCCAGTCACCGAAGACCGGCGGCAGGGCAACAACACCTTCACACGCATCTGCGGCTGCGGCGGCTTTTTTCTGGCCGTCACCGCTGAGGTCACGGTCAGCGGCAAGGACAATCTGACAGGCGGGGTGCTTCTGCCGGGCAAGGCTGGCCAGAGAAAGGAGGTTCACGGAAGAAAGCGCCACCATCACCGTTTCACCGGTCAGGTGATGCACGGTAAGTGCGGTCGCGTATCCCTCCGCTATCCACAGACGTTTTCCGGCCTGATTCTGTCCTTCAAGGGTGTGACAGGTGCCCCTGACCTGTCCGCCTTTCAGGGTGCGCTTACGGCCGTCAGCACTGATTAACTGAAGGTTAACCAGTTCGCCGCTGTCGTCATACAGTGGCACCACAAGGTCACCGGCGCGCCAGCTCACGCCACCGGCTCTGTGTGTGCCGGTCAGCATCCGGCATTCCCGGCCGGGAAAGCCCTTGCGGGTCAGGTAGGCGTTACCGGTTCCGGTACGGGTTTTCGCCATCAGGGTTTGTGCCAGTGTGGCGGCGTTCTTCCGGGCAGCGTCTGTTTCAGCAACGGCGGCGGCCGTCACTGCCGGGTCAGCCGGTGGCAGGCTGCCGGTCACGGCAGCCACCTTTGCGGCCGCGTCGGACGGGGAAACACCAAACACCTTTTCAACCAGTTTCAGGCCGTCACCGGCACCACACTGATTGCAGTACCAGGTGCCGCGCCCCTCCCTGTCATCAAAACGGAAGCGGTCACTCCCGCCACAGACCGGACAGGGCTGATGACGGTTTTTCAGCACCTGAATCCCCAGCGCCGGGAGAATACGCGGCCAGTGGCCGAGTGCATGGCTGACGGTGGCGGTTACGTTCATTTTCATGGTGTTGTTCTCCTTCAGTGCAGTACCGGCGCTTTTATGTGACGGGCACAGAGTTCATCCATCACAACCAGCCCGAGAAAGGACAGCGACGGCGCGGCCTTCAGGGGGCCGGATTCCATTAAATCTTCCAGCAGGGCACAGGCTATCTGACGCCCTTTTTCCTCACCGTGCTGGCGCAGATAAAAGCCTTCCAGCTCAGCGGCGATGGCCGCCTCCAGTGACTCAAGGGTGAGATGCGGGTAGCGGTGCTGACGTTCGCACACGGTCAGCCAGGCACAGGCGACAGCGCGACGGTAAAGGGCAGCGCGTAAGACGGGCGGTAAGGGTGTTTTCATTTGCTTTCCTCCCTGTGACAGATGACTGCATTCCGTGCCGGTTGCATTAACTGATAAGGCATATCTGCGTCTCCTGAAGACGTGCGTATCCCTGCGCGAATACGCACATTTAATTTTTCGGGTGTCGTTTTTTAATTACAGATAATTGCGGTAACTGTTATCCGGGGTGATTTCCGGGTCAGGCTCCGTGCGGGGAATTTCCCGCCATTCCCGCGCCACCGGTGCCGCCCGGCTGACCGGAACAGGCTCCTGCGGGTAAATATCCAGATATTTCTCCCGCCATTTCTGTAATTCCGGGTCTCCGGCCATTTCTTTCAGTACCGCATGCCGGTTTACGGGGCTGCGTTTAAACAGGTCAGGACGGTCACAGGTAAATTCCCGCAGAAAACGCCCCAGCGGGATGTCTGTGGTGCGCCCGTCGGCGAGGATACGCACAAGGATACTGAATTTACGGCGGTACGGGTTCCAGACAATTTCCGGGCAGCGGTACGGCATTTCCCACGGAATACCGTCTTCCAGAATGCCGACCACGGCCACATCGGGAAAACCGGCAGAACGGTAAATCTCACCGGGCTGGGGAAAATCAAACATGCGTCCTGTCTCCCCGGTCTTTCTGCTGGGCGAGAAAATCGCGGCACAGGCCTTTGGCTTTCAGCTCATTCAGCACAAAATCAATATCTTCATTCAGGTAGCTGAAAATATGCGGAATGTAGAGCTGATGCAGGCCGGAGAGTTCACGGTGAATCAAATCACCCCCAACAAACTGGGATACGGCGCTGGCGCGGTTGAGCTTATGGTAAGCCTCAATGCTGAGGTGTTCACGGGCGTCATGACGCGCTGAGACGGTCTGAGGGGCTTTTTTATTACGCACGGGACACCCCCATCACCGGCAGACGGGCAGCAAGGGAGAGCACATAGTCACGGACAAGGGAACGGCGGGCACTGCGTTCATCACCGGCGACGGTGCGAAGCATACAGATACGGGGATGACGGTCTGCACGACGGACAGCCGCAAACACAAAGACAAATTCAGGGTGTGAGGGGGTAAGGGTTGTAGCCATAAGGCAGCCTCCTTCGAGTAGCAAATAACTGCTATCGCCGGAGTTTCCACGCTCAATGGCGATAGCCCAGACGGGGGTGGAAATACCGGCCTCGAAGAATACCGGCCAGCCCGGAGGCTGCCCCGCCTGAGCTACCATTGACTCTGCGGCATAATGAGCGGACGCGGGCAGGATGCACGGAATGCCATCTGCACGACTGACCACACACCACACCATAATCTGGCGCTCTGTGGCGTTGATTGCGACACAAAAAAAGACGCATGGCGCGTCATATGTCGCCTTCGAGTTACACGGGTTTCCACGCCCGGCTGCCGATTTTGCGACAGCGGAAAAACTATATCCGCAAATGCCGGAAAAAGGCAAGCCAGAAAAAGGGAGTTTTTGCAGAGCGGGCATCATCATGCGTCGTACCCCCGTTTGCGTCCGGCGATGCGCCCGGCCATCCATGCGGTGACTTCAGAGTGCAGCCAGGCCACATTTTTACCGCCAAGACTCACCTGCGGCGGAAATTCCCCCTTACGGATGAGTTCATAGATGGTCGAGCGTGACAGGCCGCACAGGTGCATCACTTCCGGCAGACGTAAAAAACGCTCCTGCGTGATGTCCGGCAGCGGCATCAGTGGTGTCACAGGGGCGGGAGACGGGGAAGAAAAAACAGCTTGCATCGGGCTACCTCGTTAATGTCCATACAGCACCGGATAAGTCCGTCCGGCTTCGGGTAGCGCTTTATTTTGTAAATATTTTCAGCAGACGCAACAGGGGGGATTTGTTCCGGCAGCCTTACAATGCTTGTGTGTTTTTTGTTCATCTCCACTTAAAGTCATTTAAAGCCACTTAAAGCAATTCGTAATTTTTATAGTGAAATACAAATCGTTTTTTCTTATTCATTCCCGGCGAATTAATAAAAACAAACAGTAGTAAACAGCACAAAAAGCCCATCAACGGGTGAACAGTGGTGAATAGACGGTGAACAGTCATTACTGCGATTGTTCACCCTTTAACTTACTGTATTACTTATCTTTTTTATTAAGGTGAACAGAGGTGAACAGTAAAATATAAAAAACAAACAGTAAGCCGGTTTTTCCTGTGACCTTTTCCTGGCTTGCCGGTGTGAGGATGAGTCTCCTGTGTCAGGACTGGCACATCTGCAATGTGTCGTGTTGTTGTCCGGTGTACGTCACAATTTTCTTAACCTGAAGTGACGAGGAGCCGGAAAATGTCTGACCACACTATCCCTGAATATCTGCAACCCGCACTGGCACAACTGGAAAAGGCCAGAGCCGCCCATCTTGAGAACGCCCGCCTGATGGATGAGACCGTCACGGCCATTGAACGGGCAGAGCAGGAAAAAAATGCGCTGACGCAGGCCGACGGAAACGACGCTGACGACTGGCGCACGGCCTTTCGTGCAGCCGGTGGTGTCCTGAGCGACGAGCTGAAACAGCGCCACATTGAGCGCGTGGCACGCCGGGAGCTGGTACAGGAATATGACAATCTGGCCGTGGTGCTGAATTTTGAACGCGAACGCCTGAAAGGGGCGTGTGACAGCACGGCCACCGCCTACCGGAAGGCACATCATCACCTTCTGAGTCTGTATGCAGAGCATGAGCTGGAACACGCCCTGAATGAAACCTGTGAGGCGCTTGTCCGGGCAATGCATCTGAGCATTCTGGTACAGGAAAATCCGCTCGCCAACACCACCGGGCATCAGGGCTACGTCGCACCCGATACGGCTGTCATGCAGCAGGTGAAATCATCGCTGGAACAGAAAATAAAACAGATGCAAATCAGCCTCACCGGCGAGCCGGTTCTCCGGCTGACCGGACTGTCAGCGGCAACACTCCCGCACATGGATTATGAGGTGGCAGGCACACCGGCACAGCGCAAGGTGTGGCAGGACAAAATAGACCAGCAGGGAGCAGAGCTTAAGGCCAGAGGACTGCTGTCATGATTTACTGCCCGTCGTGTGGACATGTTGCTCATACCCGTCGCGCACATTTCATGGACGATGGCACCAAGATAATGATTGCACAGTGCCGGAATATTTATTGCTCTGCGACATTTGAAGCGAGTGAAAGCTTTTTCTCTGACTGTAAAGATTCAGGAATGGAATACATTTCAGGCAAACAGAGATACCGCGATTCACTGACGTCAGCCTCCGGCAGCATGAAGCGCCCGAAAAGAATGCTTGTTACCGGATATTGTTGTCGGAGATGTAAAGGCCTTGCGCTGTCAAGAACATCGCGGCGTCTGTCTCAGGAAGTCACCGAGCGTTTTTATGTGTGCACGGATCCGGGCTGTGGTCTGGTGTTTAAAACGCTTCAGACCATCAACCGCTTCATTGTCCGCCCGGTCACGCCGGACGAGCTTGCAGAAAGCCTGCATGAAAAACAGGAACTGCCGCCAGTACGGTTAAAAACACAATCATATTCGCTGCGTCTGGAATGAGGGCTGCCGGTTAACACCGGCCGTCGCCGCACACCGTATTTTTATTCTTCAGCATGATGAGAAAGAGATAACGATGGAAAGCACAGCCTTACAGCAGGCCTTTGACACCTGTCAGAATAACAAAGCAGCATGGCTGCAACGCAAAAATGAGCTGGCTACGGCCGAACAGGAATATCTGCGGCTTCAGTCAGGAGAAGGCAGAAACGTCAGTCGCCTGGACGAATTACGCAATATTATCGAAGTCAGAAAATGGCAGGTGAATCAGGCCGCCGGTCGTTATATTCGTTCGCATGAAGCCGTTCAGCACATCAGCATCCGCGACCGGCTGAATGATTTTATGCAGCAGCACGGCACAGCACTGGCGGCGGCACTGGCACCGGAGCTGATGGGCTACAGTGAGCTGACGGCCATTGCCCGAAACTGTGCCATACAGCGTGCCACAGATGCCCTGCGTGAAGCCCTTCTGTCCTGGCTTGCGAAGGGGGAAAAAATTAATTATTCCGCACAGGATAGTGACATTTTAACGACCATCGGATTCAGGCCTGACGCGGCTTCGGTGGATGACAGCCGTGAAAAATTCACCCCTGCGCAGAACATGATTTTTTCGCGTAAAAGTGCGCAACTGGCATCACGTCAGTCTGTGTAAAATTCCCCGAAAATCCTCCCGTTTTTACTGAAAAAAGCCATGCATCGATAAGGTGCATGGCTTTGCATGCGTTTTCCTGCCTCATTTTCTGCAGACCGCACCATTCCCGGCGCGGTCTGAGCGTGTCAGTGCAACTGCATTAAAACCGCCCCGCAAAGCGGGCGGGCGAGGCGGGGAAAGCACTGCGCGCTGTGGGTGCATAACCAAAAGTTTTGATGTCGTAAATATGCGCAAGATACTGGTTTCTGAAACTCGAGGTTGATATCTTACTTGTCAAAAGGATATGAGATAAGGAGTGTATAAATGGCCAGGCCGTTACCACTGAATAAAGATTTGATAGTTTGTGTACCTAGTAATTATTCCAATACCTCGAGAGGGAAGTTTTTCGAGAATTTTTGCGCTGATATACTCCGCCGGCAATCGTATAGAATTGATGGTATGGAAGTCAGAAAATCTGGCATGGAAATTGATATTCAGGCTACTCATACACCATCAAATGAAAAGCTGTATGTAGAATGTAAATTCATGCAGCAAAAAGTTGATTCATCTGTGGTTGATTTGGCATTTTCTCAAGCATTTAGGTTGAGAGTTAAAAAAATTGCACTTTTTTCAATTTCTGATTTGGGTAAAGATGCTCAGTCAACGCTTGAGGATTATAGACTTGATGAGCGTATAGATTATTCTTTTTTTGATAAAAAAGAGATTCTTATATCTATACTTGCAACAGGTAAGGTTGAGGATATTCCAACAGATGACATTCCGGCAAAATATACTAGTGCAACACTTTTAGTTCATCCTGAAATAGAAATGACTTGGCTTTTGCAAGAAGTTGAAAATGGTAGCCCTATAAGAGTGGTGCCGTTCGCTATAAATAAAAATAGTAAAATTCCAAGTGTCAGTCGCATAAGTGATATTATAAAGGAGCAAGGGCTTTTTGAAGGGTTGGAAGTAACTGATTTTTATATATTATCTGAACCGGAACAAACTGTTTCGTCTTCAAAATTATCTGAAAATTACGAAAGGGAAATTGTCAGTGAAATAATTCTTGCTGACGATTTTATGGATTATAAGCCATGTCAGCCGAAAGACTTTGTTGGTCGCGAATATATACAGAAAGAAGTTTGGGATTATCTTGAGAATGTTAGAGGAAATAGCTCTCAAAGTAGAGTCCTATCACTTATAGGCGGTTCAGGAAATGGAAAGTCATCTTTAATAGCAAGGCTATCCTCAAGATTTAAAAATCAAAAATGGAAGAATAAATTCTTCCTTACACCAGTCGATGTCCGTTCTGCTAGAGGCGGACGTTTTGTGGCAGAAGCTGTCGTTAAAGCTTTCAGCAGTGCGATCAAAGAAGGTTTTATCGAATATGAAAAACCATTCCTGATTGAGAGTGTTACGGATATCATAGGATCTGAGAGTGTTCAGGAATGTTTAAAATACCTTTCCGAACATGATAAGGTATTGACTATTTTCTTTGATCAGTTCGAAGAAGTCTTTATGAAAGAGGAACTATTCGGGCTATTTAAAGAATTTGAACGATTCGCACTCGATGTCTCGGCACTACAAAGCAATTTAGTTGTAGGGTTCTCATGGAGAACTGGTATTACTTTAGGGGATGAAAATCCAGCGTACTCAATGTGGAATCGGCTAAAAGATTATAGGGTTGAAAAGAAACTTGAGCCTTTTGATCTAAAAGATTCATCTAAATTAATTAATAGTTTCGAGCTAAATACAGGGTTTAAATTAAATAAACCTTTACGCACGCGTCTTATTCAGCAAGCTCAAGGTTATCCATGGTTATTGAAAAAGCTTTGTATTCATGTATTCAAAAAACTAAAAGGAGGTATCTCACAGGATCAAATGTTGGTTAGTCAACTACAGATCTCAAATTTATTTCATGAGGATTTAGATAGGCCTGAAAAACAAAATTCATGTTTAAAATTTGTGGCAAAGAACTCTCCGATTAGTCAATATGAAGTTACTAAAGAGTTTGGGAGTGATACTGTTTTAGAGCTAATTTCAGATAGGATGGTAATTAAAACAGGTGAAAAATTATCAGTGTATTGGGACGTTTTTCGAGATTACTTGAAAGGAAATGACCTTCCAGTTATACCATGGTCATATATGCCATCAACATCTCCGAAAATGGTTTTGTTAATTCTTGATGTTGTAAACTCGTTCAAAACCATTAGCTTGGATGAACTGCAAACTAAACTAAAATATAGTCGGGGAACATTAATAAATGTTTTAATGGATTTGCAGTATTTTGTTCTCATAGACAGAGATTTAAATGGGAATATAGTTTGTAAACAGACTATCACAAATGTCCCTGAGTTTCTTCGTGAGCATTTTAAGAGTCATAGTGTTTTGTTAGAATTGGCAGAGAATATTGTTGATGCCGATTTAAGAAGAGTTCCTATCGATAAGTATGAATCTATAATAGCCCATACTTATAAGAATAAAGATGGTGGTTATCCTAAGTCTTATAGTTCAAAATTATTGGCTTGGTTACAATTTACGGGGCTGATAGCGGTTATCGGAAAATCTGTGGTTATATATGATGGCGAGTTGTTTTCCCCAGCATTTGGGGCGATTGATCTAGATAAAAGAGGGGCACGTAATAGAAGAGGATCACTTTTCTTAGCTGCTACTTCGCCAGAAAAAACACTCGAAGTTGCCGAGTATCTGTGCGCCAATAAAAAAATGAGCCATTCATTCATTCAGGCGAATAAACATAGGAATGCAGTGCAGGATTTAATTTCTTTAGGTTTTTGTTCTCGACAAGATGATGGTGTGGTGATAAATAATAAAATAGAAGTTATATTAGAAAGCATCAGCCTTGAAAGGGCTTTAGCTAGGTTAGTCACTGAATCTCCAGCTATCAAAATATTAAATGCTTATGTAAATAAATTTGGCGATGATGATAAGAAAATGATGGGGGCAGCACTAGCAAAAGAACTTGAGAGAACATGGACACCTGCATCTACTACTAGATATATTTATGCACTAATGAGATATCGAAATTTCGCATTGGAAACTTTATAATTATTAAATCATAGGGCGAAAGCCCTATGATTTTACTTTTATACCCCACCATGACATCAATTCTCTGCGTTGTTCTAAATAAATAGAACGATTATACGCCCGCCGTACTTCATTTTTATCTATATGCGCTAAAGCTGATTCTATAATATCGGAATTAAAACCAGACTCGTTCAACGCTGTGCTAGCTATAGAACGAAGCCCATGAGCAACGAGTTTACCGCCATAACCAATCCTTTTAAGAGCAGCATTAGCAGTTTGGCTATTCATAGGTTGTTTAGGATCATTCCTGCTGGGAAAAACATGTTCTCGGTGAGCGCTAATTGGCTTCATTACATCCAGAATCTCTAATGCCTGTGGTGATAAAGGAACAATGTGTTCCCGCTTAGCTTTCATCCGTTCGGCTGGAATAGTCCAGAGCTTCGTATCGAGATCGATCTCTGCCCAACGGGCACCAGAGGCCTCAGAAGGGCGCACGAGCGTCAGGAGTTGCCATTCAATGAGACAGCGAGTCGGAACAGACAGATTTGACATGACTAAAGAACGCATCAGCTTCGGCAATTCTTCTGGCCGCAGCGTCGGCATGTTTTGTTTTTTGGGCTTCTCAAAGGCCATTCCAATACCTGATGCTGGATTGGCATCAATCAGACCAGTGTTTACGGCATAAATCATTATCTCGTTAATACGCTGCACTAGTCGACGTACAGTCTCAAGCGCTCCACGAGCTTTGATTGGTTCCAATGCTTCAACTAATATTCGGGCTTTAATTTGCTGAACGGGGATCTCACCGATGGCAGGGAATACATCTTTCTCCAATGAGCGCCAAATGTCTTTTGCGTAATCAGGGGTAACGCTTTTACTTTTGAGCTGGAACCAGTTAGCGGCGACCATTGAGAAAATACTGTCCAGAGCGATTTGCTGCTGTTCCTCTGCAACTTCGGCCTGAATTTGTGGGTCAATTCCGTTGGCTAACAAGGCAAGGTAATCCGCTCTTAACCCTCGGGCGTCAGCAAGTGAAAGGGCGGGGAAAGCACCAAGCCCCATCATTGTCCGCTGTTTTGTCGCTGGACGTTGATAACGGAAACGCCAGAGCTTTTTCCCGCTGGTTTTCACTATCAGGAAAAGGCCATCGCCATCATGCAGAGTTAGATCCTTCTCTAACGCTTTAGCGCGAAGAACTTCGGTGTTGGTAAGGGGGCGTGTTGTCCGTGCCACTGTGGCCGCTCCTTCATGAATTGGTATACGCTTTTAGGTATACATCCTACCGTATACCTAAACGTATACCAATAATCACCGGATTTAGCCGGATGTTCTCGGACAACGACAGACACAAAAAAGCCCGCAGGGCTTGTGCCATGCGGGCTTTCTGTACTTCACCGGACGTATCCGGATCATGATTTGGTGGAGCTGGCGGGAGTTGAACCCGCGTCCGAAATTCCTACATCCTCGGCACTACATGCTTAGTCTGTCTTTACATTCGCTTGCCAGCTGCGGACGGACACGCCACTAACAAACTAGCCTGATTAAGTTTTAACGCTTCAACCCCAGGCAGGGCTTCCACGCGATCTCTTTTGGGTTTGACCTCTCTTGATCCCCGTCCTAAGAGCGGAGGCTAGGGAGAGAGGGCTCTAAGCAGGTTATTAAGCTGCTAAAGCGTAGTTTTCGTCGTTTGCGACTATTTTTTGCGGCTTTTTACGAGGCCAACCGCCCCTCGGCATGCACCTTGGGTTTCGCAAATCCCGTCGAATCCAGAATCAGCCCCAATGTGTAACGGCGAGTATACCAGATTTGTGAGCGTCATGACCAGCCCCAATGGCGTTATCGTTCAGGATTTAGCGCCCGCGTAGCATGATTTTTATTCGATTAAGCAAAGGGATGACGACATCTGTATCAAATATGATAGCCGATAAGATGTGCATTCGCGCCACCGGAGAGGGGAGGCGCGGTGAGGATCTGCAGTATATGTGATGCAGGTTTAACGGTGAGCGTTTTTCATGATACGCGCTTTATCAACCTGCCATTCACGTTCTTTGATGTCGGAACGTTTATCGTGCTGTTTCTTACCTTTCGCGACGCCGATTTTCACTTTGCACCAGGCATTTTTCCAGTACAGAGAGAGCGCCACTACGGTATAGCCTTCACGATTGACGCGACCATATAATGAGTCCAGTTCGCGCTGATTGAGAAGTAACTTGCGGGTACGAGTAGGATCGCACACCACATGTGTGGAAGCCACAGCCATCGGCGTGATACTTGCGCCAAACAGGAACGCTTCTCCGTCGCGCAGAAGGACATAGCTGTCGCTAATATTGGCTTTTCCTGCGCGCAGGGATTTAACTTCCCAGCCTTGCAGGGCAAGTCCCGCTTCGAACTCTTCTTCAATAAAGTATTCGTGACGGGCGCGCTTGTTAAGCGCGATGGTCGCTGAACCAGGTTTATGTGCTTTTTTCTTCGTCATAAGCGTCGTGAATCATCGGTAATCTGAAATCGAAAATACCCCATATCAATCCTGCGGGGGACAAGGCTCTATCTTAGCATGAACACGATGTTACCCAGCGCCGGGATAGCGTTTTTTTTACAGCAGGATAAATGATATTATTTGTTGGATTTTTGTTGATGGAATTTGTTATGCCTCAAATTAGCCGGACCGCACTCGTTCCCTACAGCGCGGAGCAAATGTATCAGTTAGTGAATGACGTTCAGTCTTATCCTCAGTTTTTGCCAGGTTGTACTGGAAGTCGGATTCTGGAGTCCACTCCTGGACAGATGACCGCTGCGGTAGATGTCTCTAAGGCTGGGATCAGCAAAACGTTTACTACCCGCAACCAGTTGACCAGTAACCAAAGTATTCTGATGAATCTGGTTGATGGGCCGTTCAAGAAATTGATCGGCGGCTGGAAGTTTACACCGTTGAGTCCGGAAGCGTGCCGTATCGAGTTTCATCTCGACTTTGAGTTTACTAATAAGTTGATTGAACTCGCCTTCGGTCGCGTGTTTAAAGAGCTGGCGGCTAATATGGTGCAGGCTTTCACCGTGCGAGCAAAAGAGGTTTATAGTGCCAGGTAAAATTGCTGTAGAGGTAGCTTACGCGTTATCAGAGAAGCAGTATTTGCAGCGTGTAACATTGCTGGAGGGTGCGACGGTTGAAGAGGCAATTCGCGCAAGTGGTTTGCTGGAATTGCGTACAGATATCGATTTAACTAAAAATAAAGTCGGCATTTACAGTCGTCCGGCAAAACTGAGCGATATCGTGCGCGAGGGCGATCGTGTAGAGATTTATCGACCACTGATTGCCGATCCGAAAGAGCTTCGTAGACAGCGCGCAGAAAAATCGGCGAATAAATAGCAGGCAGAAAAAAGGTGCTCACTGAGCACCTTTTTTAATCGCTATAAACAGCAAGTTTTATTCGTTGCCACTCAGCGCAGGTTTGTTATCAATATTGGTCAACACACCGCTGCTGTTAAAGGTCAGCGTCAGAGTTTGCTGCGTTACACCTTCATGGCCTGGTTGCTGGCGGAAGACATAGAACCAGGTATTTGTACCAAATGGATCGGACATCAGCGGTGTACCCAATGCGTACGCAACTTGTTGTTGCGTCATGCCAACGCGTATTTTGGACACGTCGTTAGCGGTCAGATAGTTCCCCTGGTTGATGTCAGGACGGTAAACCACTCGCTCCAGAGTGGAACAGCCTGCGGTCAACATCAATAGTACTGCTGCTGCAGCAGTCAGCGTTTTACAGCGCATAGTGATTTGATTCCTTTTCGGGCCCGAGCAGTACGTGGCTCATCTGTAATATGCCGATGATAATAGACCTTTCATCACTTTAAAACCTTTTGCTTTCCGGTCTTACGGCGTTTTGCTGTTTATTCTGACCGTGAAGCAGGAAAAAAGTTTACGCTGCCAGTAGTTCTTTCGCGTTCGCCAGCGTGTTGCGTGTGACTTCACTGCCGCCAAGTAGGCGCGCCAGCTCTTGTAACCGCGCCTTTTTATCCAGGGATTGCATATGCGTTTCGGTCATAGCGCCATCGGTTTCTTTGCTGACAAAATAGTGTTGATGACCGCATCCTGCAACTTGTGGCAGGTGGGTAACACACATCACCTGGGTTGATTCACCAAGCTGACGTAGCAGTTTGCCGACAACTGCCGCTGTCGGACCGCTAATCCCCACATCCACTTCATCGAAAATAAGCGCCGGGGTTTCCATTTTACGCGCGGTGATGACCTGAATTGCCAGTGCGATACGGGACAATTCACCACCGGAGGCGACTTTGGCAATGGGCTGCATCGGCTGACCTGGGTTGGTGGTTACCCGAAACTCAATACGATCAGCGCCGTCAGTGCCCAGGTGATGTTCGTCAAATTTAACATCAATCGTAAACTGGCCATGCGGCATGGAGAGCGCCTGCATACTGTCGGTGATCAGGTGCGCCAGCTCAGTTGCATAGTGCTGGCGTTGCAGGTGTAATGCGCGCGCCGTTTCCAGCGCCTGCTGATGATGTTTCGTTACCGCCAATGCGAGTGTTTCTTGCGAGTCAGCTTGATCGTCCAGTTGCTGCTGTTCTTCCAGTAGCGACTGGTAATACTGTGGCAATGCCTCAGGGCTGACGTGATGTTTACGTGCCAGCGAAATCTGTTTGGAGATGCGCTGTTCAAGTTCAAACAAGCGGTTAGGGTCGAGATCCAGACGATCGCAGTAGTGGCGTAATTCGTCACTGGCTTCGGCAATCTGGATAGTAGCCTCTTCCAGCATATCAAGTACGCCGGACAGTTTGCTGTCCATACCAATCAATTCGCTGACCAGTTGTTTAGCGGTGTAAAGCTGGCTTTGCAGGTTCGCATCTTCACCGTCGGCCATTAATGCCAATGCATTCTGGCTGGTCGTAAGCAATTGACCGCTGTTAGCCAGACGTTTGTACTCTTCGTCGATTTGTTCAAACTCGCCGGGCTGCGGATTAAATTCGTTTAATTCTTTTAATTGGTATTGCAGTAGTTCAGCACGGGCGGCGCGTTCCTGACTGAGTTGTTGATGATGCGCGAGGTCACGGCAGCTTTGATGCCACAACTGATAACGTGCGGTCATTTCCTGGAGCAGAGACGTTTCATTGGCGTAGCCATCAAGCAGGAATTTCTGATGCTCAGGTTTGGTGAGTAACTGATGAGCGTGTTGACCATGGATCTGAATCAGCAACTGACCCAGTTCGCGTAGCTGAGACAGCGGAACAGCCGTACCGTTGATAAAACCACGAGAGCGGCCATCACTACTGATAACACGACGAAGCAGGCATTCGTGGCCATCTTCCAGTTGGTTTTCTTCCAGCCAGTGCAGTGCTGCGGGCGTATCTTTTAGAGAAAAACGGGCGCACAAATCAGCGCGGGCAGCGCCGGTACGCACCATGTCGGCTTCAGCGCGACCACCGAGACACAGGCCGAGAGCATCTATCGCAATAGATTTACCCGCGCCGGTCTCGCCGGTTATTACGGTCATGCCGCTGTGAAAATCAATCTCAAGCTCACGAACGATAGCAAAATTGCTGATGGTCAGTTGTGCCAACATAGTTGTTTTCCTGTATGAAAAACCATTACTGTTATTGTGTACAGTATAAACTGGTTTTATATACAGTAAAGAGGCTGGCGTAAAATTAGAATAATTTTTTTGACCAGCCGAGTTTGGTACTTAATGTATTGAAATAGCTGTAATCTTTCGGATGAATTAGATTCAGATGGTAATCACAGCGACGAATCAGGACATCTTCACCTTCCTGAATCGGCAGTGCTATCTGACTGTCACAACTGATTTCCAGGTCGTTACGTCGATGCGAAAAACGCAGGCGGATCGTGCTGCTGCTGTTTATGACCAGTGGTCGCGCTGACAACGTATGCGGGAACATGGGCACCAGGGTAATCGCATCCAGAGAGGGGGTCAGAATTGGGCCACCCGCCGACAGAGAATAGGCGGTAGAGCCTGTAGGTGTCGAAATAATCAGCCCATCAGATCGCTGAGAAAACGCAAAGATCTCGTCGATGTACACTTCGAACTCAATCATATGCGCCACTTTGCCAGGATGTAGTACCACTTCATTAATCGCGGTGCTGATGCGTTTCTGGCAATCTTGCTGACAGACCTGCGCTTCCAGCAAAAAACGTTTCTCGCTGATGTAATGACCTTCCAGCACATCGGCTAATTGTTGCTGGGCGTTATCGGGATCAAGGTCAGTCAGGAAACCCAGGTTGCCACGGTTGATGCCGATGACTTTAATGTCGTAGCGCGCGAGTGTGCGCGCCGCGCCCAGCATATTGCCATCGCCACCAACGACTACCGCGAGATCAGCCAGTTGCCCAATCTCCGCGAGCGTGCCAGTTTTCACATTCTTCAGTTGCAGTTCGTGAGCGATTTGTTGCTCAACGATGACCTCGTAACCTTTTGTGCACAGCCAGCGGTAGAGCATTTCATGTGTTGTCAGTGCAGTAGGGTGCCGTGGGTGTCCCACAATGCCAATACACTTGAAATGATTATTCATTTTTCCGAGGTCCTTGTTGCGAAGATTGATGACAATGTGAGTGCTTCCCTTGAAACCCTGAAACTGATCCCCATAATAAGCGAAGTTAGCGAGATGAATGCGAAAAAAACGCGGAGAAATTCATGAGTAGTAAAGAACAGAAAACGCCTGAGGGGCAAGCCCCGGAAGAAATTATCATGGATCAGCACGAAGAGATTGAGGCAGTTGAGCCAGAAGCTTCTGCTGAGCAGGTGGATCCGCGCGATGAAAAAATTGCGAATCTCGAAGCTCAGTTGGCTGAGGCTCAGACCCGTGAACGTGACGGCATTTTGCGCGTAAAAGCGGAAATGGAAAACTTGCGTCGTCGTACTGAACTGGATATCGAAAAAGCGCATAAATTCGCGCTGGAAAAATTCATCAACGAATTGCTGCCGGTGATTGATAGTCTGGATCGCGCGCTGGAAGTGGCTGATAAAGCTAATCCGGATATGTCTGCGATGGTTGAAGGCATTGAGCTGACGCTGAAGTCGATGCTGGATGTAGTACGTAAGTTTGGCGTTGATGTGATTGCCGAAACTAACGTGCCGCTGGACCCGAATGTGCATCAGGCTATCGCAATGGTGGAATCTGATGATGTAGCGCCGGGTAACGTACTGGGCATTATGCAAAAAGGTTATACGCTGAACGGTCGTACGATTCGCGCGGCGATGGTTACTGTAGCGAAAGCAAAAGCTTAATTACTGTTTTCGTAATAAATTACGGCCCGGCATGTGAATGCTGGGCCGTTTTTGTTACTCCGCCACACTCTCGCGCAGCGGTTTCACAGGAAAAACTTTTACCTGCTTAATCATATTGTCCTGTACGTCGAGAATATCGATATCGTACTCGCCAATACGCACGCGAGTGCCTGCGACAGGAATCTCTTCCAGTGCTTCCAGAATGACGCCATTAACCGTGCGTGCATCGTCTTCCGGTAGATGCCAGTTAAAGGCTTTGTTGATTTCTCGCACGTTGGCGGTGCCATCAATAATCACCGAACCGTCGTTTTGCGGAGTGACTTCTTCGGCAAGCGTTGGCGACATCGACGTGGTGAAATCGCCGACAATCTCTTCCAGAATATCTTCAACCGTCACCAGCCCCTGAATATCGCCGTATTCGTTGACAACCAGGCCGACTTTCTTTTTATTGCGTTGAAATTTAACTAATTGGGTACTGAGCGGCGTGCCTTCCGGCACAAAATAGATTTCGTCCGCAGCGCGCAGCATAGTTTCTTTAGTGAACTCTTTTTTCTCCGACATTAGCCGCCAGGCTTCACGCACACGCAACATGCTGATAGCGTCGTCCAGCGAGTCGCGGTACAGCACTATGCGCCCGTGAGGAGAGTGGGAGAGCTGACGGAGAATCGATTTCCAGTCATCGTTGATATCAATACCGATAATTTCACTGCGCGGCACCATGATGTCATCAACGGTCATTTTTTCCAGATCGAGTACCGACAGCAGCATATCCTGGTTACGACGGGAAATTTGTGACCGCGATTCGTGCACAATGGTGCGCAACTCTTCTTTACTCAAAGAGCCGCTAACCACGATATCGGTTTTGATGCCCATCATGCGCATTAACATGCGGGTGATCGCGTTCAGCAACCAGACCAGCGGCATCATCAAAATTTGCAGCGGAGCTAACAGAAAACTACTCGGATAGGCGACTTTTTCCGGGTACAGCGCGGCAATGGTTTTCGGCAATACTTCGGCAAAAACCAGCACTACGAAGGTCAGTACGCCAGTCGCAATTGCCACACCCGCATCGCCGTACAAGCGCATCCCAACAATAGTGCCGAGCGCGGAGGCAAGAATATTGACCAGGTTATTGCCGATTAACACCAGGCTTATCAGGCGGTCTGGCTTGCGTAGTAATTTTTCGACCCGTTTAGCCGAACGATTACCCTGCTTCGCCATATGCCGCAGACGATAGCGGTTGAGTGTCATCATTCCGGTTTCGGAGCCGGAAAAATAGGCTGAAATGACCACCATGATGATCAGAATTATGATCAACGTGGTAGTAGAGATATGTTCCAGGGGAAACTCCTTTTCTGGTTTTAGCTGATTAACTGCTGGACAATTCGGCTGCCAAAGTAGGCCAGTGTAAGGATGACCGCTCCTGCAACGTTAAACCAAACGACGCGGCGCCCACGCCATCCTTCATGATAATGCCCCCACAGCAGCACAATATAGACAAACCACGCCACAATAGAGAGCACGGCCTTGTCAATATTTTCCATGCTAAATAAGTTGTGCATGTAGAACAGGCCGGTACAAAGAGTGAGCGTTAACAGCACCACGCCAATTTGCGTAATGTGGAACATTTTACGCTCAATACTCATCAGCGGCGGCATTTCCTGATTGAATGCCAGCTTCTTGTTCTTCAGTTGATAATCAATCCATGCCAGTTGCAACGCGTACAGGGCGGCAATAATTAGCGTGGCATAGGAAAAGAGCGATAAGCCAATGTGCACCAGCATTCCTGGCGTTGCTTCCAGATGAGTGATGTATTCATTGGGCATGAAGGTCGCCAGCGCCAGATTGATGAGCGCAAAGGCATAAACAATCGGCAACAGCAGCCAGCCACGGTTGCGTGAGGCCACGATGGTCATTACCGTACAAATCATCAGGCTGACCAGCGAACCGACATTCAACAGGCTAAGGTTTTGTCCGCTATCGCCGCCAGGCAAAATGCGGGCTTCAAGAGCGATAGCGTGGCAGACCAGCGCGATGACCGCAGAAATAATAGCCATTCGCCGCCAGCCGCCGTTTTTTTGCAGCAGACCGGGAACAATCAGCGCGAGACTGACGGAGTAGGCGACGAGCGCGAGCAGAGCAAAAACGGGCATAGTGATGTCGACAGTTTGAGCAATGAGAAAGAAAAGCAGTATAGCGTCAGGTGAACGCTGCTCCAACCGTTGCATAACAACAAAGACGCCTTCATGTTATACTGCGGCAAAATACAGATGATGTGTCGCGATTGCGGCCAACCGTTTCCACCCCAGGCGAGAGACAATGTTTGATAATTTAACCGATCGTTTGTCGCGCACGCTGCGCAATATCAGTGGCCGTGGACGCCTTACTGAAGACAACGTTAAAGATACGCTGCGCGAAGTGCGCATGGCGCTGTTGGAGGCGGACGTCGCTCTGCCGGTAGTGCGTGAGTTTATCAATCGCGTAAAAGAGAAAGCGGTTGGTCATGAAGTTAATAAAAGCCTGACGCCGGGGCAGGAGTTCGTCAAAATCGTCCGTAACGAGTTGGTTGCGGCGATGGGCGAAGAGAACCAGACCCTGAACCTGGCTGCGCAACCGCCTGCGGTGGTGCTGATGGCGGGCCTGCAAGGTGCCGGTAAAACAACCAGCGTGGGTAAACTCGGTAAGTTCCTGCGCGAGAAGCACAAGAAGAAAGTGCTGGTGGTTTCTGCCGACGTTTATCGCCCGGCGGCAATCAAACAGCTTGAGACGCTGGCCGAACAGGTAGGCGTCGATTTCTTCCCTTCAGATGTTGGTCAGAAGCCGGTTGATATTGTTAATGCGGCGCTGAAAGAAGCCAAACTGAAATTCTACGACGTGCTGCTGGTGGATACCGCCGGTCGTCTGCACGTTGACGAAGCGATGATGGATGAGATCAAACAGGTCCATGCGTCGATTAACCCGGTTGAAACCCTGTTTGTGGTTGACGCCATGACCGGTCAGGATGCCGCCAATACGGCAAAAGCGTTCAATGAAGCGTTACCGCTTACCGGCGTAGTGTTGACTAAAGTGGACGGCGATGCGCGTGGCGGTGCGGCGCTTTCTATTCGCCATATTACCGGCAAGCCCATCAAGTTCCTCGGTGTTGGCGAGAAAACAGAGGCGCTGGAGCCGTTCCACCCGGATCGTATCGCTTCACGCATTCTCGGCATGGGCGATGTTCTGTCGCTGATCGAAGATATCGAAAGCAAAGTTGACCGCGCGCAGGCTGAGAAATTAGCCAGCAAGCTGAAAAAAGGCGATGGCTTCGATCTCAACGATTTCCTTGAGCAGTTGCGCCAGATGAAAAATATGGGCGGCATGGCCAGCCTGATGGGCAAGCTGCCGGGCATGGGGCAGATCCCGGATAACGTGAAGTCCCAGATGGACGATAAAGTGCTGGTGCGTATGGAAGCCATCATCAACTCGATGACGATGAAAGAGCGCGCTAAGCCAGAAATCATCAAAGGTTCGCGTAAACGCCGTATCGCTGCCGGTTGCGGTATGCAGGTGCAGGACGTTAACCGTCTTCTGAAGCAGTTCGACGACATGCAGCGCATGATGAAGAAAATGAAGAAGGGCGGAATGGCGAAGATGATGAGAAGCATGAAGGGTATGATGCCCCCAGGCTTCCCAGGCCGCTAATCGGCCTGGCTTATTTGCCATTTTGGCACCGGGGTATGCTCGTCATCCTCACGTACTGGGGTACGCTCCGGTGACTGCGCGCACTCCGGCACCAAACTGGCTGCGCCGCCAGCGGCCTTTTAATGCCGGGTTAGCAACTGTTGGTTGCAATTTCTGCAAAAATGAGTAAAATTTTCGGGCTTTTAATATGACACCGGACTCCGTTCCTCGATGGGGTCCGGTTGTTTTATTCACACAAGAGGATGTTATGGTAACTATTCGTTTAGCACGTCACGGCGCTAAAAAGCGTCCGTTCTACCAGGTTGTTGTCGCTGACAGCCGTAATGCACGCAACGGTCGCTTCATCGAGCGCGTTGGTTTCTTCAACCCAATCGCTAGCGAAAAAGAAGAAGGCACTCGCCTGGATCTGGATCGCATCGCTCACTGGGTTGGCCAGGGCGCAACTATTTCTGATCGCGTTGCTGCGCTGATCAAAGAAGTAAACAAAGCAGCTTAATCTGTCACGGTGGTCATGATGAGCAAACAACTCACCGCGCAAGCACCTGTTGATCCCATCGTTTTGGGAAAAATGGGTTCGTCTTACGGTATTCGTGGGTGGCTCAGAGTGTTTTCTTCCACCGAAGACGCCGAAAGCATTTTTGACTATCAGCCCTGGTTTATCCAGAAGGCGGGTCAGTGGCAGCAAGTCCAGCTGGAAAGCTGGAAGCACCACAATCAGGACATGATCATCAAGCTGAAAGGTGTTGACGATCGTGATGCGGCGAACCTGCTGACGAACTGTGAAATTGTCGTGGATTCATCGCAGCTGCCTCAGCTTGAAGAGGGTGACTACTACTGGAAAGACCTGATGGGCTGTCAGGTAGTGACCACTGAAGGCTACGATCTCGGTAAAGTCGTCGACATGATGGAAACCGGATCTAATGACGTTCTCGTCATTAAGGCAAACCTGAAAGATGCGTTTGGTATCAAGGAACGTCTCGTACCGTTCCTCGATGGGCAGGTTATCAAGAAAGTCGATCTCACTACTCGTTCAATCGAAGTAGATTGGGATCCTGGTTTTTAAACCACCGGATAAACGGTAAAAGACGGCGCTATGTGGATTGGCATAATTAGCCTGTTTCCTGAAATGTTCCGCGCAATTACCGATTACGGGGTAACTGGCCGGGCAGTGAAAAATGGCCTGCTGAGCATCCAGAGCTGGAGTCCACGTGACTTCACGCATGACCGGCACCGTACCGTGGACGATCGTCCTTACGGCGGCGGACCGGGGATGTTAATGATGGTGCAACCTTTACGGGACGCCATTCATGCAGCAAAAAGCGCGGCGGGTGAAGGCGCTAAGGTGATCTATCTGTCACCACAGGGGCGCAAGCTTGATCAAGCGGGCGTCAGCGAACTGGCAACGAATCAAAAATTGATTTTGGTGTGCGGTCGCTACGAAGGTATAGATGAGCGCGTGATCCAAACCGAAATTGACGAAGAATGGTCAATCGGCGATTACGTTCTCAGCGGTGGTGAGTTACCAGCAATGACGCTGATTGACTCCGTTTCCCGGTTTATTCCGGGGGTACTGGGACATGAAGCCTCGGCAACGGAAGATTCCTTTGCTGAAGGATTGCTGGATTGCCCGCACTATACGCGGCCTGAGGTGTTAGAAGGGATGGAAGTTCCGTCAGTGTTACTGTCGGGAAACCATGCCGAGATACGTCGCTGGCGTTTGAAACAGTCGCTGGGCCGTACCTGGCTTAGAAGACCTGAACTTCTGGAAAACCTGGCTCTGACTGAAGAGCAAGCAAGGTTGCTGGCGGAGTTCAAAAAGGAACACGCACAACAGCAACATAAACATGATGGGATGGCGTAAGCCCCCGAGATATCAGTTTACCCAGGATAAGAGATTAAATTATGAGCAACATTATTAAGCAACTTGAACAAGAGCAGATGAAGCAGGACGTACCTTCCTTCCGTCCGGGTGATACCGTGGAAGTGAAAGTATGGGTTGTTGAAGGTTCCAAAAAACGTCTGCAGGCATTCGAGGGCGTGGTTATCGCTATTCGTAACCGCGGTCTGCACTCTGCATTCACTGTTCGTAAAATTTCCAACGGCGAAGGCGTTGAGCGTGTCTTCCAGACTCACTCTCCGGTAGTTGACAGCATTTCTGTCAAACGTCGTGGTGCTGTTCGTAAAGCTAAACTGTACTACCTGCGTGAGCGTACTGGTAAGGCTGCTCGTATCAAAGAGCGCCTCAACTAAGATTTCGCTTAAGCGACATCCTGTTAAGAAGGGCTGGCCAATTGGCTGGCCCTTTTTTTATCTACTGAAATTGTATTTAAGGCGCACTAATTACCACCGCAACGCGGCGGTTTTCAGCCCGGCCCTGTGCTGTCTTGTTGCTGGCAATAGGATATTTTTTCCCTAAACCCTGAGTGGTGAGATTGCTGCGCGGAATCTGTCCACCCTCGGCCCAGGCATCGGCGACGACATTCGCTCGCTTCAGTGATAAGGCTTCGTTGTAGCTATCTTCACCATAGTTATCGGTATGACCATCCATACGGGCATGTGTTAGCCCGGTAGAGGTCAGTTTTGCCGCCATAGTCTGGATTTGTTGCTGACTTTCCGGAAGCAGTTTGTAGTCATTTTTAGCAAACAGAATAGTGTCGGATAAGCCAAGCGACCAGTCACCGGCAGATTCAGTAAAACCATAAGACTGCATAGCAGCGACTTGCTCTGGGGTAAATTTGCCTTGTGGAGTCTGGCAACCAGCCAGTATCAGAGTGGAGAAAACCAGAGGTGCTACCAGTTGCTTTATCATGTAGATATTTCCTTGTTATTTCACCAGCTTTTCGGCGCGCTGATGTTTGGCCTGATACATATTACGATCGGCAAGCTCTTGTAATTTTTCCGCAGAAGCGTGTTCGCGAGTCAGAGCGTATCCAATACTTAAGGTCATACTGGTCTGGTGACCGTTATGGAGATCGAATGGGCGATGAAAGGTTTGTGTGAGAGCAGTACAAATACGCTGTACTTCATATTCTGACAGTACGCCATACAGAATCATGGCGAACTCATCGCCTCCTATACGGTACGCTTGATGCCGTTTCCCGCTAAATTCCATTAACCGTGTTGCTATCTCGATCAAGACCTGATCACCCGTCGCGTGACCCCATGTGTCATTGATATATTTAAAATTATCGCCATCAAGAAAAAGTAAGGCTGAGGTTTCCCGAACGGCAGAATCACTCATTAACGTATTGATGCAGTTGCGGAATGCAGCGCGGTTAGCCAGGCCGGTTAACGGATCATGCAGGGCAGTACGTAAGAGTTGCGCATTTTTTGCCTGTAAACGAAGCTGCCACTCTTCCATTTCATCCAGCAGACTATTGAAGTCGAGAGCAAAGCGGTGAAATTCTTCGATACGCTCTTCCGAAACTCGTCGGGAAAAATTGCGGTTGGATCGCACATCATGAACTACATCAGTAATGTTTTTTAGCGCCTCCACCAGTCCGTTATGCAAATGGCGGGTGAGGGTGATTGCAATGCCTGATGCCAGCAGAATACAACCGGTAAGCACAGCGAGTGAAAACCAGATGAAATGGCTGATTGAACTGTCGCGAGCGGTTAACTGAACTTCGCCGATGATTTTTCCGTTGTGGCGAATGGGCTGAATTACCGGTGCGGGAAAGAGCCAGTGGCTAATGAAATTGCTGAATCTATCTCCCGGTTCTCTGGCTGTGTAGCGCCAGGATGCAATGATATTTTGCTGATTATCACGTACTTCAGCGGTTGAAAATTGACCTTGCTGCCCTAGTGCGGCCAGGGTTTCTGTCGCTGCCGAACCATCGGCAAAAACGACCGCTGCTTCCAGACTATAAGTCATGGTTGCTGCGGTGAGCGCCAGGTTTTTTTGTGCGTATTGTTTCAGTGTCAGTACCGACGTCACGGAAAGCAGCAGCCAGATCAGCGTCATGGTGATAAAGATGCTGGTCATGCTGATGTTGCGTAATGCTCTTTTAAACGTTGGTCGCTTATTAAGAGAATTATCGTTATCCATCTTTTTTCTTCCGAGCGAGCATTAAGACATCCGGGTTGACCTTTACACCACTACGCGATAAGGCATCCAGGTTGACGGCAAATCTGACATCATTATTGTTGATAATCAGACAAAAGGCGCTGCCAATAATGCACTCTGCATTTTGTTCGGCAATTAATAATAACGCCTTAGACGGATATTGTTTGATTAATTCTATCTGGAATGTCGGTGATTCGTTGCCAAAATAAAAACCATTGCAGTCTGAAATCAGTGCTTCTTGTTTGCTGTGAATGATGACGGGCAGATAAGGTAAAGAAGTCGCGCCATTATCTTGTAGGGCGGTACTAAAACGTGAAGATGAAAAAATACATAGCTTTGGCGGGCCAGATAACGCTGGCCAACGAGTGTAGCTGACAATACCGGAAACCATCAGACGCACATTTTTCGCGGCGTTAGTGGTTTCCTGAGCGAGTAATGGTGCACTCGCCAGGAGGGGCATCAGCAGTAAAAATAACCGGTGGGAAAAACGCATTCAGGGATCCTCACCACCGTCGCTCGAAATGCATCGATAATTTTTTCAGAATGCTCATTAAAATATCATTCTTTTATGCGGGCGTCATCACGATGAGAATTAAAGTTTGAATGAGTTAAATCTTATGATTAATTTATTGAGGCGCTCCAGTTAATTCAATCGCATCGTGCTGGCATTTTCATCTGCCCCTTTTTGCCATGCTTCATGTAGTTGGTTGGCATTTTCAACATTGTTGCAGCTGGCAGGGAAACTTTTACCGGAAAGCCCTCTGGCATAAGTAAAATCGATTTGGCAGGTTTTCTTTTGTCCTTCGGCATATCCTTTAAGGTATACCCCCCGATCAGCCTGTGAATCGCTAAATGTATCGCGATCTTTTATGGCAATGCCAGATATAGCATCTTCCATACCAACATCATACCAGTCGGTGCTGGTTAAGTTTGGCGCGTGAGTATAAGGATCAATCTGGCAACCACTAACCACCAAAGCCAATAAGGAACCGATAAATTTTTTCATCATTTTCTCTCCTTTTTTCAAAGCATAGCGGATTGTTTTTAATGATGGTGTAAATTTATTTATACGAATTTTGTGGCTTGTAGCTTATTAAAATTGCATGTGTAAAGTAATATTTACGTAATTTGGATTGAAATCTTTACTAGCTGTGTTATCGTTACGTCATCCTCATTGAGGATCAACTATCGCAAACGAGCATAAACAGGATCGCCATCATGCAAAAAGACGCGCTGAATAACGTACACATTACCGACGAACAGGTTCTGATGACCCCGGAACAGTTGAAGGCCGCTTTTCCATTAAGCCAGCAACAAGAAGCCCAGATTGCTGATTCGCGTAAAACTATTTCAGATATTATCGCCGGGCGCGATCCTCGTCTGTTGGTGGTGTGTGGTCCTTGTTCCATTCATGATCCTGAAACCGCTCTGGAATACGCTCGTCGATTTAAGGCCCTTGCCGCAGAGGTCAGCGATAGCCTCTATCTGGTGATGCGCGTCTATTTTGAAAAACCCCGTACGACTGTCGGCTGGAAAGGGTTAATTAACGATCCTCATATGGATGGCTCTTTTGACGTCGAAGCCGGCCTGCAAATCGCGCGTAAATTGCTGCTTGAACTGGTGAGCATGGGGCTTCCGCTGGCGACGGAAGCGTTAGATCCAAATAGCCCGCAATACCTGGGCGATTTGTTTAGCTGGTCGGCAATTGGTGCTCGTACCACGGAATCGCAAACGCACCGTGAAATGGCATCCGGGCTGTCTATGCCGGTTGGTTTTAAAAACGGCACCGATGGCAGTCTGGCAACGGCAATTAACGCCATGCGCGCTGCTGCCCAGCCACACCGTTTTGTTGGTATTAACCAGGCAGGGCAGGTTGCGTTGCTACAAACTCAGGGGAATCCGGACGGACATGTGATCCTGCGTGGCGGTAAAGCGCCGAACTACAGCCCTGCAGATGTCGCGCAATGTGAAAAAGAGATGGAACAGGCGGGACTGCGTCCGTCTCTGATGGTAGATTGCAGTCACGGTAATTCCAATAAAGATTATCGCCGTCAGCCTGCGGTGGCAGAGTCCGTGGTTGCCCAGATTAAAGACGGTAATCGCTCAATTATTGGTCTGATGATCGAAAGTAACATCCACGAAGGCAATCAGTCTTCCGAGCAACCGCGCAGCGAAATGAAATACGGTGTATCCGTAACCGATGCCTGCATCAGTTGGGAAATGACCGATGCCTTGCTGCGTGAGATTCATCAGGATCTGAACGGGCAGCTGACGGCACGCGTGGCTTAAGAGGTTTATTATGGTTGCTGAGTTGACCGCGTTACGCGATCAAATTGATGAAGTCGATAAAGAGCTGCTGAATTTATTAGCGAAGCGTCTGGAACTGGTCGCCGAAGTCGGTGAGGTGAAAAGCCGCTTTGGACTGCCTATTTATGTCCCGGAGCGTGAGGCATCTATGCTGGCCTCGCGTCGCGCTGAGGCGGAAGCCCTGGGTGTACCGCCAGATCTTATTGAGGATATCCTGCGTCGGGTGATGCGGGAGTCCTACTCCAGCGAGAATGACAAAGGTTTTAAAACGCTTTGCCCTACGTTGCGCCCGGTGGTTATCGTCGGTGGTGGCGGTCAGATGGGGCGCTTGTTCGAGAAGATGCTGACCCTATCAGGTTATCAGGTGCGGATTCTGGAGCAACATGACTGGGAACGTGCAGCTGATATTGTTGCCGATGCCGGAATGGTGATTGTCAGTGTGCCGATTCATGTGACCGAACAGGTTATCGCCAAATTACCGCCTTTACCGCAGGATTGTATTCTGGTCGATCTGGCATCGGTGAAAAATGGACCGTTACAGGCCATGCTGGCGGCACATGATGGTCCGGTGTTGGGACTTCACCCGATGTTTGGCCCGGACAGCGGCAGTCTGGCGAAGCAGGTGGTGGTCTGGTGTGATGGACGCAAGCCGGAAGCATATCAATGGTTTCTGGAGCAAATTCAGGTTTGGGGCGCGCGGCTGCATCGGATTAGCGCCGTCGAGCACGATCAGAATATGGCGTTTATTCAGGCACTGCGCCACTTTGCCACTTTTGCTTATGGTTTGCATCTGGCAGAAGAAAATGTTCAGCTTGAGCAACTTCTGGCGCTCTCTTCGCCCATTTACCGCCTTGAGCTGGCGATGGTCGGGCGACTGTTTGCTCAGGATCCGCAGCTTTATGCCGACATCATTATGTCGTCAGAACGTAATCTGGCGTTGATCAAGCGTTACTATAAGCGTTTTGGCGAGGCAATTGAGCTGCTGGAGAAGGGGGACAAGCAGGCGTTTATCGACAGTTTCCGCAAGGTGGAAAACTGGTTTGGCGATTATGCGCAACGCTTCCAGAGTGAAAGCCGCGTGTTATTGCGTCAGGCGAACGACAGTCGCCAGTAGTCATCTTGTGCCGGGGAGGCATCACCCGGCACGATTTCATCACGCCGGGTCAACAGGCACTACATTCTCACTTGGGTAACAGCCTAATACCTTCATCGAACGGGTAATTTCACCTAACTCTTTCAATGCTTTTTGCATTTCCGCTGATTCAAGATTGGCCTGAATATCCAGATAAAACATCTCTTCCCACGGATTACCGTGAATCGGGCGTGATTCCAGACGGGTCATAATCAGATTATGGTTACGCAGTACCAGCAATGCTTCTACCAGTGCACCAGCTTGTTGTCCGGTCGCCATTAATAATGTGGTTTTTGCCGGAACCTGGTCAGACACGTTAATCGCTTTACGTGCCAGCACCACAAATCGGGTGAAGTTTTGTCGCTGATTTGCCTCAATACGTTCCAGTACCTGTAAACCGTACAAAGTGCCGCCTGCCTCGCTCCCCAGTGCAGCAACATGCGGTGATTTTGCCTGTGCAACCTTTTCCATCGCCGCAGACGTACTTTCGGTATATTCAATCTTCCAGTGCGGGTAACGATTAAGAAATTTACTGCATTGCTGGAACGGCTGTGGATGGCTGTAGACTGTGGTGATGGTTGATAAATCTGTAGTACCAGAAACCAGCAGGCAGTGATCGATGGTCAGCGTCATCTCGCCAACAATCGATAAGCTGGTATGTTGTAGTAGATCGTAAACGTCGTTTATGGCACCTGAACTGGTATTCTCAATCGGTACTACCGCATAGTCGGCCTGACCGGTTTCCACCTGATTAAAAATATCAGCAAATTTTGCGCAACCGCTTTCAATAAATTGTTCGAAATGGCGGGCAGCGTACTGACGTGCGGCAAGGTGTGAATAGGAACCTTTAGGGCCGAGAAAAGCAATACGTGCTGAATGTGGATTAATTTTATTGAGATGCTGCTGGAGCAGTGCCTGCTGAGTTAATACGGAATCTTCAATGATGAGCTGGAACAGGCGAGTAATGTAATGGGCGTCCAGATGGTGCGTTTTACCGAGCGTAATTAATCTTTCCAGTAAATCGCGTTCACGATCAATATCACGCACGGGGCGATGAGAGAGCAGTTTGGCTTTTCCCACCTCGACAGCCAGTTCACGCCGCTCTGCCAGTAACGCCAGTAATTTTTCATCCAGCGCGCTGATTTTCTCGCGCAGCGCCAGTAATGGGTTTTCCGATGTCATAGTGTTGCCTTTTTTGTTATCAATAAAAAAGGCCCCCCGGTTTGGGAGGCCTTATTGTTCGTCTTCGCATTCTGTTTCACACGACGAAACGCCTCCCATTCAGGGGAAGGTAAAAAAGAATGCGAAGAAGAACGGCGTGTGTTTCATGTTTGTTTCCTTAAGCGACTTAAGTACAGTACCTGTACTGTTTTCACGCTGTCAACAAAAAACGCGCCCGAAGGCGCGTTGGCGATACACTCAATATAAAGGACTACTCTTCTTCAACTTCTTCGACGAAGTTGGCGTCTTTCACCGATGTTGCGGCACGACGTGCTTCGCCTTTGTGCTGCAGTTTATTGAGCTGCCGTTCCAGCTTGTTGATCAATTCGTTAATTGCGGTGTACATATCTTCATGTTTACCACTGGCAACCAGAACGCCGTTAGGTGTATTGATTGTGGCGTCAGCAACGAACCCTTGTGGCTCTTTGGACAAAATGATATGTGGATTAATCAGATGTGTTTGCCATTTTTCCAGTTTGGCGAGACGGTCTGCGACATGTTGGCGGATGGCCGGAGTAATTTCCATTTGTTTGCTGGTAATGTTCATTGTCATAAATTTTACCTCTTGTCTTCCCGTCTTGGTGAATTCAGCATACCGTTCCTGATGTCAAAATGTGTGATGGAAATCTCATAATTTTGTCACTTTTTGTCAATGAGGCTTTTTTGTGAGAAATCGCAGGAAGAGGTGTTTTTTTACTTGAGGAATATCTCAAAGCGAGCCATATTTGATGAGATCGGTAGTGACTAAATCGCTTCAGTTTCACAACTGACAGAATAAAAAAACGGCAGCTCAAGGGCTGCCGTTTTGTGTTTCAGGTTTTTGTTATGTATTGCTGCTGTTTGCAGCGATGATTTTCGCTACTTTTTCAGCTTGCGCATTCATCTGCATCTGACGGTATGCATTTTCCATCAGCGGCAGCGCATCACGCGTAGCCTGGGTATCCGGGTAATCGCGCAACATGCCTTCTACACGGTTAACGACGGCAACCCATGCACCACGTTCTGTATAGTACTCAGCAACGGAGTATTCATATTTCGCCAGACGATCTTTCAGGAATACCAGACGTTTGGTGGCATCGGTGGTGTACTGACTGTTCGGATAGCCGCGAACCAATTTGGAAAAGTCACTAAACGCAGCTCGTGCATGTTGAGGATCGCGATCGCTACGGTCAACGCCAAAGAACCCTTGCAGCGCACTGTCATCCAGCGCCATATTGGTCAGGCCACGCATGTACATGACATAATCGATATTCGGATGGGTCGGGTTGAGGCGAATAAAACGATCGATGGCAGCCTGTGCTAACGGCAAATCGGCGTTTTTATAGTAGGCGTAGATGAGATCCAGCTGCACCTGCTGCGAATACGGACCAAACGGATAGCGATTATCTAACGCTTCCAGTTGCGTTATTGCCTGTCTCCAGTTACCGTCCTGCAGCTTTTGTTGTGCAGTCGCGTAAATTTCATTTGGCGGATTATCAGGTACTTCTTCCTTTGACCCCGAGCAACCCGCCAAAAACAGGCTTAGTGTGGCGGCTGCCACCAGATATTTCATGCGCGTCATGACGTTTTGACTTTCCTCAAAATGTAATACGGGAGATTCTCTGTTCCTGCTCCCGGTTAAGACCAGCTACAATAGCACACTATATTAAACGGCAAAGCCGTAAAACCCCAACGATAAACGAAGAAGCAGTATATATGGCACAACGAGTACAGCTCACTGCAACGGTGTCCGAAAACCAACTCGGTCAACGCTTAGATCAGGCTTTGGCCGAAATGTTCCCGGATTATTCACGTTCGCGAATAAAAGAATGGATCCTCGACCAGCGCGTGCTGGTTAACGGCAAAGTTTGTGATAAGCCGAAAGAAAAAGTATTGGGTGGCGAGCAAGTTGCCATCAACGCTGAGATTGAAGAAGAAGCGCGTTTTGAACCGCAGGATATCCCGCTGGATATCGTCTATGAAGATGAAGATATCATCGTCATTAATAAACCGCGCGACCTGGTGGTACATCCTGGCGCGGGTAACCCGGATGGCACGGTATTGAATGCGTTGCTTCATTACTATCCGCCCATTGCTGATGTTCCACGTGCGGGCATTGTCCATCGTCTGGATAAAGACACCACTGGTCTGATGGTTGTCGCAAAAACCGTTCCGGCTCAGACGCGTTTAGTCGAATCTTTGCAACGGCGTGAAATTACTCGTGAGTACGAAGCGGTGGCAATTGGTCATATGACCGCTGGCGGTACGGTGGATGAGCCAATTAGTCGTCACCCGACCAAACGTACCCATATGGCGGTGCATCCAATGGGCAAACCGGCGGTCACTCACTATCGCATTATGGAACATTTCCGTGTGCACACGCGTCTGCGGTTGCGTCTGGAAACTGGACGTACGCATCAGATCCGCGTGCATATGGCGCATATCACCCATCCGCTGGTGGGCGATCCGGTTTATGGTGGTCGTCCGCGTCCGCCAAAAGGGGCTTCGGAAGCATTTATCTCCACGCTGCGTAAGTTTGACCGCCAGGCGCTACATGCAACCATGCTGCGTCTTTATCACCCAATCTCCGGTATCGAAATGGAATGGCATGCGCCTATTCCACAAGATATGGTGGAGCTGATTGAGGTGATGCGCGCCGATTTCGAAGAGCATAAGGATGAAGTGGACTGGTTATGAGTAAACTGATTGTCCCGCAGTGGCCGCTGCCAAAAGGTGTTGCGGCCTGTAGCTCTACTCGTATCGGCGGCGTGAGCTTGCCGCCGTATGACTCGCTCAACCTCGGTGCCCATTGTGGCGATAACCCGGATCACGTTGAGGAGAATCGCAAGCGACTTTTTGCTGCGGGCAATTTGCCTTCAAAACCGGTCTGGCTTGAGCAGGTACACGGCAAAGATGTGCTTAAGCTTACTGGCGAACCCTATGCTTCAAAACGAGCGGATGCCTCTTATAGCCACACGCCCGGTACGGTTTGTGCTGTGATGACTGCCGACTGCCTGCCCGTGCTGTTTTGTAATCGTGCGGGAACGGAAGTCGCCGCCGCTCATGCTGGCTGGCGTGGACTGTGCGCTGGCGTGCTGGAAGAGACGGTTTCCTGTTTTGCTGATAATCCTGAAAACATTCTCGCCTGGTTAGGGCCGGCAATTGGTCCACGCGCGTTTGAAGTGGGGGCGGAGGTTCGTGAAGCGTTTATGGCTGTAGACGCCAAAGCGAGTGCAGCTTTCATTCAGCATGGTGATAAGTTTCTGGCGGATATTTATCAGCTTGCCCGGCAGCGTCTGGCGAGCGTTGGTGTTGAGCAGATTTTCGGCGGCGACCGTTGTACATATACGGAAAATGAGACTTTCTTCTCTTATCGTCGCGACAAGACTACGGGTCGTATGGCAAGTTTCATTTGGCTGATATAACCTAAAGAATCAAGACGATCCGGTACGCGTGATTTTCTTTTCACATTAATCTGGTCAATAACCTTGAATAATTGAGGGATGACCTCATTTAATCTCCAGTAGCAACTTTGATCCGTTATGGGAGGAGTTATGCGTCTGGATCGTCTTACTAATAAATTCCAGCTTGCTCTTGCCGATGCCCAATCACTTGCACTCGGGCACGACAACCAATTCATCGAACCACTTCATTTAATGAGCGCCCTGCTGAATCAGGAAGGGGGTTCGGTTAGTCCTTTATTAACATCCGCTGGCATTAATGCTGGCCAGTTGCGCACAGATATCAATCAGGCATTAAATCGTTTACCGCAGGTTGAAGGTACTGGTGGTGATGTCCAGCCATCACAGGATCTGGTGCGCGTTCTTAATCTTTGCGACAAGCTGGCGCAAAAACGTGGTGATAACTTTATCTCGTCAGAACTGTTCGTTCTGGCGGCACTTGAGTCTCGCGGCACGCTGGCCGACATCCTGAAAGCAGCAGGGGCGACCACCGCCAACATTACTCAAGCGATTGAACAAATGCGTGGAGGTGAAAGCGTGAACGATCAAGGAGCTGAAGACCAACGTCAGGCTTTGAAAAAATACACCATTGACCTCACCGAACGAGCCGAGCAGGGCAAACTCGATCCGGTGATTGGTCGTGATGAAGAAATTCGCCGTACCATTCAGGTACTGCAACGTCGTACTAAAAATAACCCAGTGCTGATTGGTGAACCTGGCGTCGGTAAAACTGCCATCGTTGAAGGTCTGGCGCAGCGTATTATCAATGGTGAAGTTCCGGAAGGGCTGAAAGGCCGCCGCGTACTGGCGCTGGATATGGGCGCGCTGGTGGCAGGGGCGAAATATCGCGGTGAGTTTGAGGAACGATTAAAAGGCGTACTGAACGATCTCGCTAAACAGGAAGGCAACGTCATCCTGTTTATCGACGAATTACATACTATGGTTGGCGCGGGTAAAGCGGACGGCGCAATGGATGCTGGGAACATGCTGAAACCGGCGTTGGCTCGTGGTGAACTGCACTGCGTGGGTGCCACGACGCTGGACGAATATCGCCAGTACATCGAAAAAGATGCTGCGCTGGAACGTCGCTTCCAGAAAGTATTTGTCGCCGAGCCAACGGTGGAAGACACCATTGCTATTCTGCGTGGCCTGAAAGAACGTTACGAACTGCACCACCATGTGCAAATTACTGACCCGGCAATTGTTGCAGCGGCGACGTTGTCTCATCGCTACATTGCTGACCGTCAACTGCCGGATAAAGCCATCGACCTGATCGATGAAGCAGCATCCAGCATTCGTATGCAGATTGACTCAAAACCAGAAGAACTCGACCGACTCGATCGTCGTATCATCCAGCTCAAACTGGAACAACAGGCGTTAATGAAAGAGTCTGATGAAGCCAGTAAAAAACGCCTGGATATGCTCAACGAAGAACTGAGCGACAAAGAACGTCAGTACTCCGAGTTAGAAGAAGAGTGGAAAGCAGAGAAAGCATCGCTTTCTGGTACACAGACCATTAAAGCAGAACTGGAACAGGCGAAAATCGCTATTGAACAGGCTCGCCGTGTAGGTGACCTGGCGCGGATGTCTGAACTGCAATACGGCAAAATCCCGGAACTGGAAAAGCAACTGGAAGCCGCAACGCAGCTCGAAGGCAAAACTATGCGTCTGTTGCGTAATAAAGTGACCGACGCCGAAATTGCTGAAGTGCTGGCGCGTTGGACTGGGATTCCGGTTTCTCGCATGATGGAAAGCGAGCGCGAAAAACTGCTGCGTATGGAGCAAGAACTGCATCATCGCGTTATTGGTCAGAACGAAGCGGTTGATGCGGTATCTAACGCTATTCGTCGTAGCCGTGCGGGGCTGGCGGATCCAAATCGCCCGATTGGTTCATTCCTGTTCCTCGGCCCAACTGGTGTGGGGAAAACTGAGCTTTGTAAGGCGCTGGCGAACTTTATGTTTGATAGCGACGAGGCGATGGTCCGTATCGATATGTCCGAGTTTATGGAGAAACACTCGGTGTCTCGTCTGGTTGGTGCGCCTCCGGGATATGTCGGTTATGAGGAAGGTGGCTACCTGACCGAAGCGGTGCGTCGTCGTCCGTATTCCGTCATCCTGCTGGATGAAGTGGAAAAAGCGCATCCGGATGTTTTCAACATTCTGTTACAGGTACTGGATGATGGGCGTCTGACTGACGGGCAGGGGAGAACGGTCGACTTCCGCAATACGGTGGTCATTATGACCTCTAACCTCGGTTCCGATTTGATTCAGGAACGCTTTGGTGAACTGGATTATGCACACATGAAAGAGCTGGTGCTCGGTGTGGTGAGCCATAACTTCCGTCCGGAATTCATTAACCGTATCGATGAAGTGGTGGTCTTCCATCCGCTGGGTGAACAGCACATTGCGTCGATTGCGCAGATTCAGTTGAAACGTCTGTACAAACGTCTGGAAGAACGTGGTTATGAAATCCACATTTCTGACGAGGCGCTGAAACTGCTGAGCGAGAACGGTTACGATCCGGTCTATGGTGCTCGTCCTCTGAAACGTGCTATCCAGCAGCAGATCGAAAACCCGCTGGCACAGCAAATACTATCTGGTGAATTGGTTCCGGGTAAAGTTATTCGCCTGGAAGTTAATGAAGACCGGATTGTCGCCGTCCAGTAATGATAAAACGAGCCCTTCGGGGCTCGTTTTTGTCTATAAGTTAGACGGAAAAGACTATATTTAAGATGTTTTGCTTGAAAAATGAGCGAACGATAAAGTTTTTTTATTTTTCGCTTGTCAGGCCGGAATAACTCCCTATAATGCGCCACCACTGACACGGAACAACGGCAAACACGCCGCCGGGTCAGCGGGATTCTCCTGAGAATCTCAACAGAGAAAAGCAAAAAAATGCTTGACTCTGTAGCGGGAAGGCGTATTATGCACACCCCGCGCCGCTGAGAAAAAGCGAAGCGGCACTGCTCTTTAACAATTTATCAGACAATCTGTGTGGGCACTCGAAGATACGGATTCTTAACGTCGCAAGACGATAAATGAATACCAAGTCTCAAGAGTGAACACGTAATTCATTACGAAGTTTAATTCTTTGAGCATCAAACTTTTAAATTGAAGAGTTTGATCATGGCTCAGATTGAACGCTGGCGGCAGGCCT
>NZ_PTRG01000018.1:0-46997 GCF_002965765.1 Escherichia sp. MOD1-EC6819
TGATGATCATAAAGCGCGTTCCTTCCAGCCTTTCGTGGAAGCCAACTGGATTTATAACTCCCGCAATTACAGCGTGAAGATGGATGGCATCAGCGATGAAATCATCGGCACGCGTAACATCGGCGAGTTAAAAGTTGGGGTGGAAGGTCAGCTTAATCCACGTCTGCAACTGTGGGGCAACGTCGCCCAGCAGTTGGGGGACAACGGTTACAGCGATACCCAGGGAATGCTGGGCATGAAATATCTCTTTTAATACCACTTTGCCGCCCGTCACGTACGGGTGGCGCGCTCCCCGCATCAACCTGATAAGCGTAGCACATCAGGCAAGCCGGACAGTGATATCACCGCCCGGCTTCTTCTTCTTAAACGGGCTAGATGTGCAGTTCCTGCAACTTCTCTTTCGGCAGCGCCAGTTCCTCATTGCTGTTGATACGCACGTCGCGCTCCAGAATGCTACGTGCAATATCCTGTGCTTCCTGCAACGAGTGCATCTGGTAAGTACCGCACTGGTAGACATTCAGTTCAGGGATCTGATTCTGATCCTTCACTTTCAGCACATCTTCCATTGCCGCCTTCCAGGCATCAGCAACACGCTGCTCATCTGGCGTACCAATCAGACTCATATAGAAACCGGTGCGGCAACCCATTGGCGAGATATCAATAATCTCAACGCCGTTACCGTTAAGATGGTTGCGCATAAAACCAGCAAACAGATGCTCCAGGGTATGGATACCTTTTTCTGGCATTACTTCTTTGTTCGGCACGCAGAAACGCAGATCGAACACGGTGATTGCGTCGCCATGCGGGGTGTTCATTGTTTTCGCCACCCGAACTGCAGGCGCTTCCATCCGGGTATGATCGACTGTGAAGCTATCTAACAACGGCATTTAGCCACCTCCGGTAATTTTTTTTAAAATATTCTGAACTCTTTGTTCCCAGGCGAGTCTGAGTATATGAAAGACGCGCATTTGTTATCATCATCCCTGAATTCAGAGATGAAATTTTGGCCACTCACGAGTGGCCTTTTTCTTTTCTATCAGCTGTGTTTTTCCAGCCACACCTTGAACGACTCGGTGTCTGCGGCTTCCATTTCCTGCTGACGGCGTTTAGACGCTTCGCGCTCGGCAATAAAATCGTCTTCACGCAGAATTTCCAGCGGCTCTTCACGCAACAAATTGCGATAAGCCTCACCAAACGCTTTCCCGGTTCCGCCAATACCAGTATCAATCATAGACCGTAAGATGCGGGCGGAGAAAGTCAGATCGGGATTATCAAAGCAGGCCACCAGTTCATCACACACTTTCTGGTATGCTTCGCCGCCGTTAATGCTGTCCAGCGTTTGCGCGACGCGTTTCAGATCCCGGAACAGATCTTTGCCCACCTGCGGCAACGGGAATTGCGCAGTTTCACAGCCAATTCCCAGTGTCAGCCCCGGCTTACGTCCTTCGAGGATCACCCGGTTCCAGTTGACGCGTGTACAGGCAAGTTCACTACTGCTCATTTCCGGTGCATCAGCCAGCGCACACCAGACCATAAACAGGTCGAGGAATCGCACCTGCTGCTCATCAACACCAATCGGCGAGAATGGGTTGATATCCAGCGAACGCACTTCGATATATTCAATGCCGCCGCGTAACAGCGCATCTGAAGGCGACTCGCCGCTGCGAGTAACGCGTTTCGGACGAATCGGCGCATACAGCTCGTTTTCAATCTGCAGCACGTTGCTGTTGATTTGCAGCCGCTTGCCGTCTTTCTCAAGACCAATCGTCGCGTACTCTTCCGACGGCGTTTTAATTGCCCGCTTCAGACCCGCTACATACTCGTAGAGATCATTAAAGGTAATACCAAGATTACTTTGCGATTTATTGGTATAGCCCAGATCGCTCAAACGTAGCGATGTTGCATACGGCAGGTAATACATGCCGCACTCGGTTTTCTCAAACGGCAGCGACGTCGGTTTACCTTGCAGGAAAGAAGAACAAATTGCCGGAGATGCGCCAAACAGGTACGGGATCACCCAACCGAAGCGATAGTAGTTACGAATAGCGCGGAAGTAGCCCGCAGAGATTTTCTCTTTGGCGTCAACGCCCGAGATATCACCACACTTCGCCTGCCAGAATGCCATTGGTAAAGAGAAGTTGTAGTGTACGCCGGAGATGGTTTGCATCAGCGCGCCATAGCGATTTTTCAGCCCTTCACGGTACAGCGTTTTAAAGCGCCCTGTATTGGACGTTCCATACTGCGCCAGTTCGATATCCTGACCTTCCGCGATGTAACATGGCATACTTAACGGCCACATCCGCTCATCGCCAATATTACGCGCGGTATAGCGATGCAAATCGCGCATAAAGGTCAACATATGCTCAATATCGCCATCGACCGGCGTAATGAACTCCAGCAACGCTTCGGCAAAATCGGTGGTGATCCATTTATGCGTCAGTGCGGAACCTAATGCTTCAGGATGACCGGTTGTTGCCAGAGTGCCATCTGGGTTAACACGCAAAGTTTCGCGCTCAAGACCACGCTGTATCCCCTTTAATGCCTGAGGATGTTTTTCCAGCCAGGCCAGCGCCTGTGATACGTCCGGGATCAAATTGACCTCCCGCCTGTCAAAATCGTTTTAATTAGCATAACTGTAATGGTGGCCATGTGTGCAGGCCTACAATTAGTGCCACCACATCATGCCCTGAACGGTGGCTGCTGCAACCGCAACATAGCGCAACGCTTTACCAAGGCACAAAAAAAAGATTACTGGTCCCCACGAGATGCGCATCCATCCCGCTAACAGACACAGTAAGTCGCCAATCACTGGCATCCAGCTTAATAAGAGTGTGACTGCGCCATAGCGTTTCAGCCAGCCAATGGCTTTTTCTTGCCAGCGCGATGTTTTGCGCAATGGAAAGAAACGCCCAAGGATAACGTTAGTTAACCCTCCAAGGCTATTACCCATTGTTGCTGTTAATACTAAAACCCAGGGATGACTCACCCCAGAAAGTAACATTGCGACCAGCACAACTTCCGAATTGCCGGGTAGTAGTGTAGCGCTGAGAAAACTACTGGCAAACAACGAGAAGAGCGACAGCGACTCACTCACAGCAAGCGAACATCCACGGCGTCCATGCCTGCGGCGCGAGCGGCCTGTATGCCAAAATCGGCATCTTCAAAGACAACGCACTGTGTTGGTTGCACGCCCATACGCTGCGCACACAGCAAAAACGTGTCTGGTGCAGGTTTATGGTGTTTGACGTGATCGGCAGCGACAACCGCGTCAAAATAACGACGTAATCCCAGATGCGTTAGCAGCGCCTCAGCGATGGCGCTTTCACTCCCCGTACCGACAGCCATTGGGCGACGACCGTGCCAGCTTTTCACCACTTCAACAAGAGGAAGCGGTTCGACGCTATCGAGCAACATGCTTCTTACGGCATCGGTTTTCTCGCGGGCTAATGCATGGGGATCGAGATCGGCCTGATTCAGCTCAATAATCGCCTGGGCTATACGCCAGGTGGGCGAGCCATTAAGCGCAATCATGGCCTGTACATCGTACTGAAGACCGTAGCGTCCTAATACTTCACGCCACGCTTTACGGTGCGTGGGTTCTGTATCCAGGATTGTGCCATCCATATCAAAAATTAAACCTGCATAACGCTCGTACATTGTCTTCTCGCAAGTCGAAAAATATGACGCTACTTTAGCGTAATTGCTTGATTTTGTCGCCGATGCGAAGGGGAAGATTATTCAGGATATGGATAAAATAGTTATTTAGAAATGAGATGTTTTTGGAGGAAATTGTTGGAGAAGATGGTGCATCCGGGAGGATGACTCACTGGCGTTCGCCCTTCGGGCCGTTGCTGGCGCAACGTTATCCTCCCTGGTGCAGACATCAATATTGCAGACCATGAGGATCATCAATCGCGGATAATACGGAGAAGATGGTGCATCCGGGAGGATTCGAACCTCCGACCGCTCGGTTCGTAGCCGAGTACTCTATCCAGCTGAGCTACGGATGCATCGGGAAAATTTATTTTACTGCTGATATGATATCGCTACGAAAGCCATATCAAGTAATGATGGTGCATCCGGGAGGATTACTCGCCTTACGGCTCGCCCTTCGGGCCGTTGCTAAAGCAACGTTATCCTCCCTGGTGCCTGCGGTTAATACCGCTACCTCTTCGATACCTTCATTGCTGAAGATTTCGGAGAATATGGTGCATCCGGGAGGATTCGAACCTCCGACCGCTCGGTTCGTAGCCGAGTACTCTATCCAGCTGAGCTACGGATGCATCGGGAAAATTATTTTACTGCTGATATTGATATCGCTACGAAAGCTATATCAAGTAAGAGATGGTGCATCCGGGAGGATTCGAACCTCCGACCGCTCGGTTCGTAGCCGAGTACTCTATCCAGCTGAGCTACGGATGCATCGGAAAACTTACTTTACTGCAGATTTTTTGATACCGCTACTAAAGCCATATCAAGCAAGAGATGGTGCATCCGGGAGGATTCGAACCTCCGACCGCTCGGTTCGTAGCCGAGTACTCTATCCAGCTGAGCTACGGATGCAAATGGCGGTGAGGCGGGGATTCGAACCCCGGATGCAGCTTTTGACCGCATACTCCCTTAGCAGGGGAGCGCCTTCAGCCTCTCGGCCACCTCACCACACGCCTCTTACGAGTGCTTCGAAGAACTTGTTTATCGCTCATCGCCGCTGCGTGGCGCACATATTACTTTCTGAGACTTATAAGTCAAACAATTTTTCCCACACTTTTATCGTTTGCACACTTCACGCTCAATTAGACTGTAAAAACGTCAAAAAGAGTGTTTTATCAACAGAAAAAATGGCCTATGACAGGCAGGAATGATGTTGAAAAATGGATGTTAACGTTGAATGAACGGGAGTAACGCGAAAAGAAATTGAAGTGAAGGAGAGATTTTGAGGGTGCGTCTCACCGTTAAAGATGAGACGCGGAAAGATTAGTAACTGGACTGCTGGGATTTTTCAGCCTGGATACGCTGGTAGATCTCTTCACGGTGAACAGAAACTTCCTTCGGGGCATTTACGCCAATACGTACCTGGTTGCCCTTTACCCCTAAAACTGTCACGGTGACCTCATCCCCAATCATGAGGGTCTCACCAACTCGACGAGTCAGAATCAGCATTCTTTGCTCCTTGAAAGATTAAAAGAGTCGGGTCTCTCTGTATCCCGGCATTATCCATCATATAACGCCAAAAAGTAAGCAATGACAAACACATTACATGTAAGCAGTCATGGCATTACATTCTGTTAAACCTAAGTTTAGCCGATATACACAACTTCAACCTGACTTTATCGTTGTCGATAGCGTTGATGCGAATGCCGTGGAGCAAGTCCACGGCATTGCCTGACGCTAATATTATTGCAATTTCGCGTTGACCCAGCCTTTCACACTGGCTAACGCTGCAGGTAAGGCCGCAGCATCCGTACCACCGGCTTGCGCCATGTCAGGACGTCCACCACCCTTGCCGCCCACCTGCTGAGCGACCATACCAATCAGTTCCCCTGCTTTCACACGATCTGTGACGTCCTTAGATACGCCTGCAATCAGAGAAACCTTACCTTCGGCTACCGTTGCCAGCACGATAATTGTCGACCCCAGCTGATTTTTTAAATCGTCAACCATGGTACGCAACATCTTCGGCTCAACACCGTTAAGCTCGCTAACCAACAGCTTAACACCATTAACATCAATTGCCTTACTGGAAAGATTTGCACTCTCCTGCGCGGCAGCTTGTTCTTTAAGCTGTTGTAGCTCTTTTTCCAACTGACGCGTACGTTCCAGTACTGAACGAACTTTATCAGCCAGATTATTGCTATCGCCTTTCAGCAGATGCGCAACTTCGCTTAAGCGATCGCTGTCTGCATGAACGGTGGCAATAGCACCTTCTCCGGTTACAGCTTCGATACGACGAACGCCCGCAGCAGTACCCGATTCAGAGATAATACGGAACAGACCGATATCACCGGTGCGGCTGGCGTGAGTACCGCCACACAGCTCTGTGGAGAAATCGCCCATGCTCAGTACACGTACACGTTCATCATACTTCTCGCCAAATAGCGCCATCGCGCCTTTCGCTTTCGCAGCCTCGAGATCCATGATGTTGGTTTCGATCGGCAAGTTACGACGAATCTGTGCGTTAACCAGATCCTCTACGGCACGAATTTCCTCTGGCTTCATCGCTTCATTATGTGAGAAGTCGAAACGCAGCACTTTGTCGTTAACCAGAGAACCTTTCTGCGATACATGAGTCCCCAGAATCTGGCGCAGCGCGGCGTGCATCAAGTGCGTTGCGGAGTGATTCAGACGAATACGAGCGCGACGAGCCTCATCAACATCAGCCTGCACCGCGTCGCCCACTGTCAGAGAACCCGCAGCTAGTTTACCGATGTGACCAATCGCCTGGCCGTATTTCTGAGTATCTTCTACCGCAAAGGAGAAGTTTGCGCCTTTCAGTTCGCCTTTATCGCCAACCTGACCGCCAGATTCTGCATAGAATGGCGTTTGATCCAGCACAACTACCGCTTCCTGGCCTGCATTGATGGCATCAACCGCTTTACCATCAACAAACAGCGCGGTCACTTTGCCGTTCAGTTCCAGATGGTCATAGCCTTTAAATTCAGATGCACTGTCAACACGGATCATTGCGTTGTAATCGGCACCAAAGCCGCTGGCTTCGCGCGCACGACGACGCTGCTCTTCCATTGCTGCTTCAAAACCAGCTTCGTCAACTTTGATATTGCGCTCACGACAAACGTCAGCCGTCAGGTCAACCGGGAAGCCGTAGGTGTCGTACAGGCGGAAAGCTGTTTCGCCATCCAGCGTATCACCGGAAAGCTTCGCCAGCTCTTCGTCCAGCAGCGCCAGACCGCGTTCCAGAGTACGAGCAAACTGCTCTTCTTCAGTCTTCAGCACCTGCTCAACCTGCGCCTGCTGGCGTTTCAGGTCTTCACCCGCAGAGCCCATAACGTCGATCAGTGGCCCCACCAGCTTGTAGAAGAAGGTTTCTTTCGCGCCCAGCATATTGCCGTGACGCACCGCGCGACGAATGATACGACGCAGTACATAACCACGGTTTTCGTTGGACGGCATTACGCCATCCGCGATCAGGAACGCACAAGAACGAATGTGGTCAGCGATTACGCGCAGCGATTTGTTGCTTAGATCGGTCGCGCCAGTGACTTTCGCTACTGCCTGGATCAGCGTGCGGAACAGATCGATGTCATAGTTAGAGTTAACGTGTTGCAACACCGCAGCAATACGCTCCAGCCCCATACCGGTATCTACAGACGGCTTCGGCAGCGGTTCCATCGTGCCATCTGCCTGGCGGTTGAACTGCATGAAGACGATGTTCCAGATCTCAATGTAGCGGTCGCCGTCTTCTTCCGGGCTTCCCGGAGGGCCACCCCAAATGTGGTCGCCGTGATCGTAGAAGATTTCGGTGCACGGGCCGCACGGACCAGTGTCACCCATCTGCCAGAAGTTGTCAGATGCGTATGGCGCACCTTTGTTATCGCCGATGCGAATAATACGTTCGCGCGGGATCCCTACTTCTTTTTCCCAGATTTCGTAGGCTTCGTCGTCGCTTTCATAGACGGTAACCCACAGACGCTCTTTCGGCAGGGCAAACCATTTTTCGCTGGTCAGCAGTTCCCATGCAAACTGAATGGCATCGTGTTTGAAATAGTCGCCGAAGCTGAAGTTGCCCAGCATCTCGAAGAAGGTATGGTGACGCGCGGTGTAACCGACGTTTTCCAGGTCGTTGTGTTTACCACCCGCACGCACGCAGCGTTGGGAGGTGGTAGCGCGGGAATAATTACGCTTGTCGAGCCCAAGGAACACATCCTTGAACTGGTTCATCCCGGCGTTGGTAAACAACAAAGTTGGGTCGTTATGGGGGACCAGGGAGCTGCTGGCAACTACCTGATGTCCCTTACTATGGAAAAAGTCGAGAAACGCCTGACGGATCTCAGCGGTGCTCTTGCTCATAATTATCCTGAAATCAAGCTAACGAAATATCGCCACCAGCAGCAGCAAGTTAATAACCGCTGGGCTGGTAACTGAAAAGTGGGAATAAGATAAGTTTTCTTGACTGGGAAGTAAAATACCGTATGCGTTCAGTCGGCAAAATTTCGCCAAATCTCCTGGATATCTTCCATCAGATAGCCACGATAGAGCAGAAAACGCTGGATCTTAACTTTTTCTGAAAAAACTGTTGGCAGCGGTTCGCCATATTTTCGCGTCGCCTGATCGCGCGCCAGCGAGCACCAGTCGATATCACATTCACGCATCGCTTTTTCTGTCGCTTCGCGGGAAATACCTTTCTGGTTCAGCTCCTGACGAATACGCGCCGGGCCATATCCTTTGCGGCTGCGGCTGGCGATAAAGCGCGCAACAAATCGGCTGTCATCGAGATAGCCATGTTCATGGCACCAGGCAATTACACGCTCGTAATCTTCCGCCGTGGCATCAATCTCTTCCGGGCCATTTTTGCCCATAATCGGTGCTGCGAGTTTACGTCGCAATTCTTGCTCACTGTGATCGCGTACCGCCAGAATGCGTACCGCACGATCCAACAGGCGAGCATATGCCGGACGACGGGATGTTGATTCTGTCATGGCATATCCTTAAAACTTAAAAAGCAAAAGGGCCGCAGATGCGACCCAGAGATTGCTAACAAATTAGCTCACTTATAAATGTAGACACGATCTTCCTCCTCGCCCTTCCAGTTAGCGGGCCAGAGTGAGAATCACTCTTCACGCCAGTGCTGGCCTGTTCCCCTCACCCTAACCCTCTCCCCAAAGGGGCGAGGGAACCGTCCGTGCACACATTATCTATTATCATCAATAACGAACGATTAAAAATCTTCGTTAGTTTCTGCTACGCCTTCGCTGTCATCTACAGAGAAATCCGGCGTTGAGTTCGGGTTGCTCAGCAGCAACTCACGTACTTTCTTCTCGATCTCTTTCGCAGTTTCCGGGTTATCTTTCAGCCAGGCAGTCGCATTCGCTTTACCCTGACCGATCTTCTCACCTTTGTAGCTGTACCATGCACCCGCTTTCTCGATCAGCTTCTCTTTCACGCCCAGGTCAACCAGCTCGCCGTAGAAGTTAATACCTTCGCCGTAGAGGATCTGGAATTCAGCCTGTTTAAACGGTGCAGCGATTTTGTTCTTCACCACTTTCACGCGGGTTTCGCTACCCACCACGTTTTCGCCCTCTTTCACCGCACCGATACGACGGATATCGAGACGAACAGAAGCGTAGAATTTCAGCGCATTACCACCGGTTGTGGTTTCCGGGTTACCGAACATCACACCAATTTTCATACGGATCTGGTTAATGAAGATCAGCAGCGTGTTGGACTGTTTCAGGTTACCCGCCAGCTTACGCATCGCCTGGCTCATCATACGTGCCGCAAGACCCATATGAGAGTCGCCGATTTCGCCTTCGATTTCTGCTTTCGGCGTCAGTGCCGCAACGGAGTCAACAACGATAACGTCTACGGCGCCAGAACGAGCCAGCGCGTCACAGATTTCCAGTGCCTGCTCGCCGGTGTCCGGCTGAGAGCACAGCAGGTTATCGATATCGACACCCAGTTTACGTGCGTAGACCGGATCCAGCGCGTGTTCAGCATCGATAAACGCACAGGTTTTACCTTCGCGCTGCGCAGCGGCAATAACCTGCAACGTCAGCGTGGTTTTACCGGAAGATTCCGGTCCGTAGATTTCGACGATACGCCCCATCGGCAGACCACCTGCCCCAAGCGCGATATCCAGTGAAAGCGAACCGGTAGAGATGGTTTCCACATCCATAGAACGGTCTTCACCCAGGCGCATGATGGAGCCTTTACCAAATTGTTTCTCAATCTGGCCCAGTGCTGCCGCCAACGCTTTCTGTTTGTTTTCGTCGATAGCCATTTTTACTCCTGTCATGCCGGGTATTACCGGATAGTCAATATATTCTGTTGAAGCAATTATACTGTATGCTCATACAGTATCAAGTATTTTGTAGAAATTGTTGCCACAGCGTCTGCAAGGCATACGCCGTCGCCTGACGACGCACGGCTTCGCGGTCGCCACTGAAGCATTCCCGGCGGGTAATACCTTCGCCGCTGGCTGAGGCAAAAGCAAACCAGACGGTGCCAACAGGTTTCTCTTCGCTGCCGCCGTCTGGCCCAGCGATACCACTAATAGAAACGGCATAATCAGCACGAGCCGCTTTCAGGGCGCCAATTGCCATTTCCACCACGACGGGTTCACTCACCGCGCCATGCTGAGCCAGCGTCTCTTCTCGCACGCCGATCATTTGCGCTTTGGCTTCGTTACTGTAGGTGACAAATCCGCGTTCAAACCAGGCGGAACTACCGGCAATATCGGTAATCACTTTCGCTACCCAGCCGCCGGTACAAGACTCAGCGGTTGTTACGATTGCGCCACGGGCTTTCAGCGCCTGCCCTACCTGCTCGCTTAATTGCATCAGTTCACTGTCAGTCATCACAACCTCTGTCAGTCAAATATTTATGCCGGACAAGATAGCACTTTCCCGTAAAAGATGGGGACGAGCGATTCATTTTACGAGTCGCATTCCGAAATAAGACTGTTACGACCAACCAGTAAAGAAAAAGGCTACCATGCCGCGTTCACATTGATATGTATTCACAGGGAGAGAAAGTAATGGCAACAAAGAAAACGGATAACACCCCACAAAACGTACTCAAACAGACCACGCAAATGCGTATGTGGGTCACCATTGGCGGCGTCAGCGCCCTGGTTGCAGTGGTATGTAAGATTTTATCTTCTGGCTATCTTGAACCTTTCGATTTTGGTCAGGCTGCGTTAGGCGTTGTCTGCCTGGGATATACAGTGTCGCTGTCTAAGAAAATCAAACAATTACGTCAGCAATCTCTTTCAAATAAACAGTAAGATAGCAGAGGGAGGTTTAACCCCCCTCTTGCAAAGAGTTACTGTACGCGCGCCAGCGCCACGGCCTGTCCTAACTGCCAGACCGCCATTGCGTAATGGGTGCTGTGGTTGTAACGGGTGATGGTGTAGAAGTTCGGCAAACCGTACCAGTACTGATACCCCGTCCCGACATCCAGACGCAGCAAGCTGGCCTGCTGATGATTGCCCAGTGGCTGCTGTGGCGTCAGCCCTGCCGCTGCAAGTTGTGAAATGCTGTACTTGGTTTTGAAGCCATTTGGCAAGCCCGGAGCCTGACCATTTGCCATTACAGCGACCTGATCGCCTTTCACCCAGCCATGCGCTTTGAAATAGTTCGCCACGCTGCCAATGGCATCAACCGGATCCCACAGGTTGATATGTCCGTCGCCGCTGAAATCCACGGCGTATTGTTTGTAAGACGACGGCATAAACTGACCGTAGCCCATTGCCCCGGCAAAGGAACCTTTCAGATTGAGCGGATCGTCCTGCTCATCGCGCGCCATCAGCAGGAAAGTTTCCAGCTCGCCAGAGAAATACTCCGCGCGGCGTGGGTAGTTAAATGACAGCGTCGCCAACGCATCGAGGATGCGGGTTTTACCCATCACGCGTCCCCAGCGGGTTTCGACGCCGATAATCCCGACAATAATTTCCGGCGGTACGCCATACACCTGCCACGCGCGATTCAGCGCATCTTCATACTGGTTCCAGAAAACCACGCCGTTCTGCACGTTATCCGGCGTAATAAATTTTTTGCGATAACGCAACCATGCGCCATTCGGGCCTGATGGCGGCTTCACTGATGTGGTTGGTGCCTGGTTATCCATCAGCCGCAGTACCGAATCCAGACGTTTCGCCTGAGAGAGGATTTCCTGCAACTGCTGACGATTGAAGCCGTGTTTGTTCACCATTTTGTCGATGAACTGCTGCGCATTCGGGTTGTTAGCGAAGTCACCGCCCATCTGCATCACATTGTGCTGCGGCTCAAGCAGGAAGCCGCCGGACGGCGTTCCGGTGGTCGTTTCAGTCTCAGTAGGTTTTGGCTTGCTGCTACAGGCGGCAAGCAACACAAAAAGGGGAAGTAATGTTACATAACGACGCTTGACCATGAGGAGTCCATTTAACAGATTCAACCAGGGGCAAGTATGGTAAAGCATCCCGCCCCGCACAAGGAAGCGGTAGTCACTGCCCGATACGGACTTTACATAACACAAATCACCTTCATCGCCATTCTCTTAACTAAACTTTCAAATTAAAATATTTATCTTTCATTTTGCGATCAAAATAACACTTTTAAATCTTTCAATCTGATTAGATTGTGTTGCCGTTTGGTAATAAAACAATAAATTTCAAAGGAGAGAACAATGATAGAAACCATTACTCATGGCGCAGAGTGGTTCATCGGGCTGTTCCAGAAAGGTGGAGAGGTGTTTACCGGGATGGTGACCGGCATTCTTCCGCTGTTGATAAGCCTGCTGGTAATCATGAACGCGCTGATTAATTTTATCGGGCAGCACCGCATTGAACGATTTGCTCAACGTTGCGCCGGCAATCCTGTTTCTCGTTACCTGCTATTACCGTGCATTGGCACGTTTGTCTTTTGTAACCCGATGACCTTAAGTCTGGGTCGTTTTATGCCGGAAAAGTTCAAACCCAGCTATTACGCGGCGGCCTCTTATAGCTGCCACTCAATGAACGGTCTCTTCCCTCATATCAACCCCGGCGAACTGTTTGTTTATCTTGGCATTGCCAGCGGTCTGACGACGCTGAATCTGCCACTTGGCCCACTGGCTGTGAGCTACCTGCTGGTTGGTCTGGTCACCAACTTCTTCCGTGGCTGGGTGACCGACCTGACCACCGCCATTTTTGAGAAAAAGATGGGCATTCAACTTGAACAGAAAGTTCACCTGGCAGGAGCGGCATCATGACGCGTATTCGGATCGAAAAAGGCAATGGTGGCTGGGGTGGCCCGCTTGAACTGGAAGCCACGCCAGGTAAAAAAATCGTCTATATCACCGCCGGAACCCGGCCTGCAATTGTCGACAAACTGGCACAGCTTACTGGCTGGCAGGCTATCGACGGCTTTAAAGAAGGTGAACCTGCGGAAGCGGAAATCGGCGTTGCGGTAATCGACTGCGGCGGCACACTGCGCTGCGGCATCTATCCAAAACGGCATATTCCCACCATTAATATCCACTCGACGGGCAAGTCCGGTCCGCTGGCGCAGTACATAGTGGAAGATATTTATGTCTCTGGCGTGAAAGAAGAAAACATCACTGTAGTGGGTGATGCAACACCACAACCCTCTTCCGTGGGCCGTGACTATGATGCCAGCAAGAAAATCACCGAACAAAGCGATGGTTTACTGGCGAAGGTGGGAATGGGCATGGGGTCTGCCGTTGCCGTGTTGTTCCAGTCCGGGCGCGACACTATCGATACCGTATTAAAAACCATTCTGCCGTTTATGGCGTTCGTCTCGGCGCTCATCGGCATCATTATGGCTTCCGGCCTTGGTGACTGGATTGCTCACGGTCTTGCTCCGCTGGCGAGCCATCCACTGGGGCTGGTTATGCTGGCGCTCATCTGCTCCTTCCCGCTGCTTTCGCCTTTCCTTGGGCCTGGCGCCGTTATCGCGCAGGTTATCGGCGTATTGATTGGTGTGCAGATTGGTCTCGGCAATATTCCGCCGCATCTGGCTTTACCGGCGCTGTTTGCCATCAACGCGCAGGCGGCCTGCGACTTTATCCCGGTCGGTTTATCGCTGGCGGAAGCCCGTCAGGACACGGTTCGCGTCGGGGTCCCTTCTGTACTGGTGAGCCGCTTTTTGACCGGCGCACCGACTGTACTGATCGCCTGGTTTGTCTCCGGTTTTATCTATCAATAGAGGCTGAAACATGACCGTTATTTATCAGACCACCATCACCCGTATCGGCGCGAGCGCCACTGACGCTTTCAGCGACCAGATGCTCATCACCTTTCGTGAAGGCGCACCTGCGGATCTCGAAGAATATTGCTTCATCCATTGCCACGGCGAATTGAAAGGTGAACTCCATCCCGGTTTGCAATTTTCTCTCGGCCAGCATCGTTATCCGGTGACCGCCGTTGGCAGCGTGGCGGAAGACAATCTTCGCGAACTGGGTCATGTCACCCTGCGCTTCGATGGTTTAAGCGAAGCGGAATTTCCGGGCACTGTCCATGTGGCAGGCCCTGTACCCGACGATATCGTACCGGGATCGGTTTTGAAGTTTGAATCTGTTAAGGAGTAAAAAAATGAATCAGGTTGCCGTTGTCATCGGTGGTGGGCAAACCCTGGGCGCGTTCCTGTGCCACGGTCTGGCTGGCGAGGGGTATCGCGTCGCGGTTGTCGATATTCAGAGCGACAAAGCCGCAAATGTGGCGCAAGAAATTAACGCCGAATATGGTGAAGGAACGGCGTATGGTTTTGGTGCTGACGCTACCAGCGAGCAGAGCGTTCTGGCGCTCTCTCGTGGGGTAAATGAAATCTTTGGTCGCGTCGATTTGCTGGTCTACAGCGCCGGAATTGCAAAAGCAGCGTTTATCAGCGATTTTCAGCTTGGCGATTTTGACCGCTCGCTACAGGTAAATCTGGTGGGTTATTTCCTGTGCGCGCGTGAATTTTCGCGTTTGATGATCCGCGACGGGATTCAGGGACGCATTATTCAGATCAACTCGAAATCCGGCAAAGTGGGCAGCAAACACAACTCTGGCTATAGCGCAGCGAAATTTGGTGGCGTCGGGCTGACTCAATCACTGGCGCTGGATCTGGCGGAGTACGGCATTACGGTGCATTCACTGATGCTCGGTAACCTGCTGAAATCGCCGATGTTCCAGTCACTGTTGCCACAATACGCGACCAAGCTGGGTATCAAACCGGACCAAGTCGAGCAGTATTACATCGATAAAGTACCGCTCAAACGCGGCTGCGATTATCAGGATGTGCTGAATATGCTGCTGTTCTACGCCAGTCCAAAGGCGTCGTACTGCACCGGACAGTCGATCAATGTCACCGGTGGTCAGGTGATGTTCTGATCAACAGCGGAGATCCCTTAAGGATCTCCGCGAGACTAATAGAATGCCTGATGCGCTACGCTTCTCAGGCCTACAGGACTTCCGCCACTACATTAAGGAGAAGTTATGGTATCCGCACTCATCACCGTCGCCGTTATCGCCTGGTGCGCGCAACTGGCCTTAGGCGGTTGGCAAATTTCTCGTTTTAATCGAGCCTTCGACGCGCTCTGCCAGCAAGGGCGCGTCGGTGTAGGCCGTTCCAGTGGGCGCTTTAAGCCACGGGTCGTGGTCGCCATCGCCCTGGACGATCAGCAGCGCGTCACCGACACCTTGTTTATGAAAGGACTGACCGTTTTCGCCCGACCACAAAAAATTCCCGCAATTAAGGGTATGTATTCTGGTGATTTGAGGCCCGATGTGATCTTTCCCCGTGATCCACTATCACAGAATGCTCTATCATTGGCGCTTAAACTGAAACGTGGATAATTTCGTTGTGAATGTTACTTTCTTGCGAAGTTATCATTTTGAAACCTAAATCAGGTAATCACGCCCATGAAACCTCGTCAGCGTCAGGCCGCCATTCTGGAGTACCTGCAAAAGCAGGGGAAATGCTCGGTTGAAGAATTGGCGCAATACTTTGACACCACAGGCACCACCATTCGCAAAGATCTGGTTATTCTGGAACATGCCGGAACCGTCATCCGTACCTATGGCGGCGTGGTGTTAAATAAAGAGGAATCCGATCCGCCTATCGATCATAAAACGCTCATCAACACCCACAAGAAAGAGCTGATTGCGGAAGCCGCCGTCAGTTTTATTCATGATGGCGATTCGATCATTCTTGATGCTGGCAGTACCGTGTTGCAGATGGTCCCCATGCTCTCGCGCTTTAATAACATCACGGTGATGACCAACAGCCTGCATATCGTCAACGCGCTATCCGAACTGGATAACGAACAAACCATCCTGATGCCAGGCGGAACATTTCGCAAAAAATCGGCCTCATTTCACGGGCAACTGGCAGAGAATGCCTTCGAGCATTTCACCTTCGATAAATTATTTATGGGCACCGACGGCATCGATCTCAATGCGGGCGTAACCACGTTCAACGAGGTTTATACCGTCAGTAAGGCAATGTGCAATGCCGCGCGCGAAGTGATTTTGATGGCTGACTCATCGAAGTTTGGCCGTAAAAGCCCCAACGTAGTTTGCAGTCTTGAAAGCGTCGATAAACTGATTACCGACGCAGGTATCGATCCGGCGTTTCGTCAGGCGCTGGAAGAGAAAGGGATCGACGTGATCATTACCGGAGAAAGCAATGAGTGAAGCACTACTAAACGCAGGGCGTCAGACGTTAACCCTGGAGTTGCAGGAAGCAAGCCGTTTACCGGAACGTCTGGGCGATGATTTTGTTCGCGCCGCCAATATCATCCTGCACTGCGAAGGCAAAGTGGTGGTTTCGGGAATTGGCAAATCGGGCCACATTGGCAAAAAGATCGCCGCAACGCTTGCCAGTACCGGCACACCGGCTTTTTTTGTCCATCCCGCAGAAGCACTGCACGGCGATCTGGGGATGATTGAAAGCCGCGATGTGATGCTGTTTATCTCTTACTCCGGTGGCGCGAAGGAACTGGATCTGATTATTCCGCGTCTGGAAGACAAATCTATCGCGCTGCTGGCGATGACCGGCAAACCGACGTCACCGCTGGGCCTAGCGGCAAAAGCGGTGCTAGATATCTCCGTAGAACGCGAAGCCTGTCCGATGCACCTTGCGCCGACCTCCAGCACCGTCAATACCCTGATGATGGGTGACGCGCTGGCGATGGCAGTCATGCAGGCACGCGGATTTAATGAAGAAGATTTTGCCCGCTCCCACCCAGCTGGGGCACTGGGCGCTCGCTTGCTGAATAAAGTGCATCATCTGATGCGCCGTGATGACGCTATCCCACAGGTAGCATTAACCGCTAGCGTGATGGACGCGATGCTGGAACTCAGCCGCACCGGTTTAGGTCTGGTGGCAGTGTGCGATGATCAACGACTGGTGAAAGGCGTCTTTACTGACGGCGATTTACGTCGCTGGCTGGTTGGCGGCGGCGCACTCACCACGCCAGTTAATGAAGCGATGACGACAGGCGGCACCACATTACAGGCGCAAAGTCGCGCCATCGACGCTAAAGAGATCCTGATGAAGCGCAAAATCACTGCCGCACCGGTGGTGGATGAAAACGGCAAACTCACCGGCGCAATTAACCTGCAGGATTTCTATCAGGCCGGGATTATTTAATCCTTCAACCCCAGACGTTTCGCCAGCCGATGCAGGTTGGCGACGTCAGTTTCCAGCATTCGCGCGCAGGCAGCCCAGTTGTTATGATTTTGCACCAGCGCCTGGCGAATGGTTTCACGCTGGAACGCTTCTGTCGCTTCACGCAGGTTTTGCTTAACGACGGGCACCGCCGCCACTTCTGGCGGCGGCACCGTCACTTCTGGAAAAGCAAAATGTTGCGCCTCGAGAATCACTTCATCGCCGCTGCGGGTCGCTCTCGCCAGCACTACCGCCCGATGAATAGCATGTTCCAGTTCGCGCACGTTCCCCGGAAAACTGTAGTGTTGCAGTAAATTTCGCGCACTGGCGCTTAATACCACGCGGGAAAGCCCCAGCCGCAGGCGGCACTGCTCGCAGAAATACCCCGCCAGCAGAATGACGTCATCGCCCCGCTCACGCAGCGGCGGCACCGAAAGTGGAAACACGCTCAGGCGATGAAACAAGTCGGCGCGGAATCGCCCTGCCAGCACCTCTTCACGCAAGTCGCGGTTAGTCGCCGCCAGTACGCGCACATCGACCCGCAAACTGCGGTCATCGCCAACGCGCTGAATATCGCCATACTGCAACACCCGCAGCAGCTTGGCCTGCAATGCCAACGACAACTCGCCGATCTCATCGAGAAACAGCGTGCCGTTATCCGCCATTTCAAACTTCCCGCTGCGGTTACTGATAGCGCCAGTAAACGCTCCTTTCACATGCCCGAACAGTTCACTTTCCGCCACACTTTCCGGCAGTGCGGCACAGTTGAGATAGACCAGCGGATTCACCGCCCGTGGCGAGGCTTCATGAATCGCTTTCGCCACCAGCTCCTTACCGGTTCCCGTCTCACCGCTGATTAAGACGTTGAGATCGGACGCCGCCACAATCTCAATCTCTTTTTTTAATTGCGTCATACCTGGCGACAGACCGATCATCTGCGTCTGTTTCACCGCTTCAAACGGCGCGGCATCGCCCGGCAGCATATTCTGGCTTTCCAGTTGCTCAATCAGCAACGCATTGCTTAACGCTCCCGCCGCCAGCGCGGCAATCAGGCGTAACTCTTCGTCGCTGAAAACATCGAACTGATCGGGCTGCATCCCGTCGAGCGTCAGTGCGCCGATCAGGTTTTGCCCGGCAAACAACGGCAGACCAACGCAGGCGTGAACCTTCAGACTCTCCTGCCCGGGAATCAAACCGTCATAGGGATCGGGCAATTCGCTGTCTGCGGGAAAGCGCACCACATCACCCGCGCGGGCAATCGCTTCCAGCCGTGGATGACCTTCCAGCGCAAAGCGTCTACCGAGTACATCCTTCGCCAGCCCGTCGATGGCAAGCGGAATAAACTGCCGCGAGTCGTAACGTAGCAACGCAGACGCATCGCACTCCAGCACCTGACGCAGCGTGGTGATCAGGCGCTGAAAACGATCCTGATGACCAATCCCACGCTGCAATTCGATGGCGATATTCGCCAGCACATCAACGGAAAAACTCATCTTTGCCTCACTGTCAATTTGACTATTGATATTGTCATATTGACCATTTTATTGATAGTCATTTTGACTACTCACTAATGAGCATAAATTAATTTATACATTAAAAACAATCAGATAAAAAACTGGCACGCAATCTGCATTTAACAAGGCATCTTTTTAGAACACGCTGAATAAATTGAGGTTGCTATGTCTATTGTGGTGAAAAATAACATTCATTGGGTGGGTCAACGTGACTGGGAAGTACGTGATTTTCACGGCACGGAATATAAAACGCTGCGCGGCAGCAGCTACAACAGCTACCTCATCCGCGAAGAAAAAAACGTGCTGATCGACACCGTCGACCATAAATTCAGCCGCGAATTTGTGCAGAACCTGCGTAATGAAATCGATCTGGCGGATATCGATTACATCGTGATTAACCATGCAGAAGAGGACCACGCCGGGGCGCTGACTGAACTGATGGCGCAAATTCCCGATACGCCGATCTACTGTACAGCCAACGCTATCGACTCGATTAATGGTCATCACCATCATCCGGAGTGGAATTTTAATGTGGTGAAAACTGGCGACACGCTGGATATCGGCAACGGCAAACAGCTCATTTTTGTCGAAACGCCAATGCTGCACTGGCCGGACAGCATGATGACTTACCTGACAGGCGACGCGGTGCTGTTCAGTAACGATGCTTTCGGTCAGCACTACTGCGACGAGCATCTGTTCAACGATGAAGTGGATCAGACCGAGCTTTTCGAGCAGTGCCAGCGTTACTACGCCAATATCCTGACGCCGTTCAGCCGCCTGGTAACGCCGAAAATTACCGAGATCCTGGGCTTTAACTTGCCAGTCGATATGATAGCGACCTCTCACGGCGTGGTATGGCGCGATAACCCGACGCAAATTGTCGAGCTGTACCTGAAATGGGCGGCGGATTATCAGGAAGACAGAATCACCATTTTCTACGACACAATGTCGAATAATACCCGCATGATGGCTGACGCTATCGCCCAGGGGATCGCGGAAACCGACCCGCGCGTAGCGGTGAAAATTTTCAACGTCGCCCGAAGCGATAAAAACGAAATCCTGACCAATGTCTTCCGCTCAAAAGGCGTGCTGGTCGGCACTTCGACGATGAATAACGTGATGATGCCGAAAATCGCCGGGCTGGTGGAGGAGATGACCGGATTGCGCTTTCGTAATAAACGCGCCAGTGCTTTCGGCTCTCACGGCTGGAGCGGCGGTGCGGTGGATCGTCTTTCCACGCGCCTGCAGGATGCAGGTTTCGAAATGTCGCTTAGCCTGAAAGCCAAATGGCGACCGGATCAGGACGCTCTGGAGTTATGCCGTGAACACGGTCGTGAAATTGCCCGTCAATGGGCGCTTTCGCCGCTGCCGCAGAACACGGTGAATACGGTGGTTAAAGAAGAAACCTGTGCCACCACGACGGCTGACCTCGGCCCACGGATGCAATGCAGCGTCTGCCAGTGGATTTACGATCCGGCAAAAGGCGAGCCAATGCAGGACGTTGCGCCAGGAACGCCGTGGAGTGAAGTCCCGGATAACTTCCTGTGCCCGGAATGTTCACTCGGCAAAGACGTCTTTGACGAACTGGCATCGGAGGCAAAATGAGCAACGGCATTGTGATCATTGGTTCGGGCTTCGCCGCCCGCCAACTGGTGAAAAATATTCGCAAACAGGACGCCAGTATTCCATTAACCCTGATTGCCGCCGACAGCATGGATGAGTACAACAAACCTGACCTCAGCCATGTGATCAGTCAGGGGCAACGTGCCGACGACCTTACCCGCCAGACGGCAGGTGAATTTGCCGAGCAGTTTAATCTGCGCCTGTTTCCGCACACCTGGGTGACGGATATCGATGCCGAAGCCCATGTGGTGAAAAGTCAGAATAATCAGTGGCAATACGACAAGTTAGTGCTGGCAACCGGTGCCAGCGCCTTTGTCCCGCCAGTGCCCGGGCGTGAGTTAATGCTGACGTTAAATAGTCAGCAAGAGTATCGCGCCTGTGAAACGCAACTGCGGGATGCCCGACGCGTGTTGATTGTCGGCGGTGGTTTGATTGGTAGCGAACTGGCGATGGATTTTTGTCGTGCAGGCAAAGCGGTCACGCTAATCGACAACGCTGCCAGTATTCTGGCGTCATTAATGCCACCGGAAGTAAGCAGCCGCTTGCAGCATCGGTTGACGGAGATGGGCGTCCATCTGCTATTGAAATCTCAGTTGCAGTGGCTGGAAAAAACGGATTCTGGCATTCGGGCAACGCTGGATCGCCAACGCAGCATCGAAGTAGATGCAGTAATTGCCGCCACCGGACTGCGCCCGGAAACCGCCCTGGCACGACGTGCCGGACTGACGATTAATCGCGGCGTTTGCGTCGATAGTTATCTGCAAACCAGTAATGCCGATATTTATGCGCTGGGCGATTGCGCAGAAATTAACGGTCAGGTACTGCCGTTCCTCCAGCCGATTCAACTTAGTGCGATGGTGCTGGCAAAAAATCTTCTCGGCAATAACACGCCGCTGAAACTACCGGCGATGCTGGTGAAAATCAAAACGCCGGAATTACCGCTGCATCTGGCAGGCGAAACCCAGCGTCAGGATTTACGCTGGCAGATTAATACCGAACGCCAGGGAATGGTGGCGCGCGGCGTTGACGATGCTGACCAGCTTCGCGCCTTTGTGGTCAGTGAGGATCGGATGAAAGAGGCGTTCGGATTGTTGAAAACGTTGCCGGTGTAGGCATGTTTTTCTCCCTCGCCCAAAGGGCGAGGGGACTGTCCGCGCTCTATTTACGCTTAGTTACGCCACATCCGCCACTATGCAGTATGCAGGATGCGCGCCGCAGCAATAACCCCCTGCCCCAGAGACAACCCGCCATCGCCCGCCGGTAAACTCTGTGGAAAGAGCAATGTGAAATCAGCGAGATAATGCGCCAGGCGTGCACGCAGCAAACGGTTATGAATAACGCCACCACTAAATACCAGCGTAGTGATACCCCGCATCGTGGCCTGCTCACGCATCAACGATGCAAAACCCTGCGCCAGCGCATCATGAAACGCCCACGCGCGTTGATTAACCGGAGCCTGCCAGTTCAGCCACTGCTGCCAGAAGGTGGCGAGATCCAGTTGATTGTCCACCAGCGGCATCGTCACCGGATGCGTCACTCCGTCGCATGAGGCTGCGAGCGCCTCCAGAGCACAAGCCGCTTCACCTTCATAACTTAACGTGGCTGGCGCACAGCCCAGTGCCGCCGCCACAGCATCGAACAAACGCCCACACGATGACGCCAGCGGCGCGTTAATTCCACGCTCAATGGCCCGCGCCAGCACGCTCCAGTTTTGCTGTTGCACACTTGCCGTTTCAGGGTAATTCTGCCACTCCGGCACAAAGCGCAGGCACTGCGCCAGCAGGTTACGCCACGGCTGCTTCGCCGCCAAATCGCCCCCAGCAAGCGCCACCGCTGGCAAGCCGCCCAGGTGCTGGCATTCGCGATAGTTCACCCGCAGGCACTCGCCGCCCCACAAAGCGCCGTTCTCCCCCATACCAATACCGTCGAGCGTCAACGCAATGACATCACCACCATCCAGCGGCCAGTGATGTTCTGCCAGACACGCCGCCGCGTGGGCATGATGATGCAGCACCGTTTGCGTCGGCAGACTCATCTCGCTTGCCCACTGGCTGGAGACATAGCCCGGATGCGCGTCATGTACAACGTATTGCGGGGTGAAATCGTAGATGTTTTGCATCAGGCGTAACGCTTCGCGCCACTGCATCTGGATGCCATCGTCACTTAAATCGCCCAGATGCTGACTCAACACCGCTTGTTCACCACGCACCAGACAGAAGGTATTTTTCAGATCCGCACCAAGACACAACACAGGCGGTATATTTTTAAAACCCGGAGGCAAAGCCAGCGCGTCCGGCACATACCCCCGCGAACGGCGCAGCATTTCGCCGCTTTCGCGCACCACCGAATCATCCATCCGCTGCACGATGTCGCGGTTGTGTATCAAGAATCCGTCGGCAATGCCCTGCAAATCCGCCAGCGCCTGTTCGTTGCTGATAGCAGGTGGTTTACCGCTCAGGTTGCCGGAGGTCATCACCAGCGGGCATTGCAGTTCCTGTAACAGCAAATGCTGAAGCGGATTCGCAGGCAACATCACCCCGACTTCGTTAAGGCCAGGGGCGATATCATCACAAAGCTCAGGAACATATTTTTTATCCACCAGCACAATCGGCGCGGCGGGCGTGGTGAGCAACTGGCGCGCAGCGTCTGGTAAGACTTCTGCTGTTGGCAACATAACCGCCAGCGGTTTCGCCGGGCGATGTTTGCGCGCCCGAAGTGTCGCCACTGCGTTACTGTTGCGTGCATCGCAGGCGAGATGAAATCCGCCAATCCCTTTGATGGCAACAATGTTTCCCATTTTTAACTGTGCAATAGCTGCCTGTAATGCCGCCTCTTGTTCCGCATGTTCGCCATGACTTACCCATTCAAGATGCGGGCCACACTCCGGGCAGGCCACCGGCTGGGCGTGGAAGCGACGATCGAGCGGATCGCGATATTCTTTGTCACAGGCCGGACACAGCGGAAACGCCGCCATGACGGTAAACGGACGGTCGTAAGGCATCGCGCGAATAATGGTGAAACGCGGGCCACAATGAGTACAGTTGATAAACGGATAACGATAACGCCGCTCGCCTGGGGTATTCATTTCGGCAAGACAGGCAGGGCAAGTAGCGGCATCGGGAACAATTTGCGTATTCATGGTGCCGCCTGTGCTCTGGCGGATGGTGAACTCGGTGGGCGGCTGTGGCCAGATAAACGGCTCACGCTCGACGCTATCAATACGCGCCAGCGGTGGGCAGTGCTGATGCAATTGAACAAGAAACGTTTCCGGGTCTTCCAGCAACCGGACTTCCACGCCATCGCCGTCATTACAGACATCGCCGTGAAGATTTAATTGCTGTGCCAGCTGCCAGACAAACGGACGAAAACCGACGCCCTGCACTTTGCCACGAATACGCAGTTGGACACCGCAAGATGTGTTTTTTGCCATTGAGTTATTCCCGCCATCATGAATTGCGTAACCCGCCCAGCCGGACACGAGCGCGTCGCATCCGGCAGTCACAGGTCAGCGAAACCGCCCGCTCCGTATTCTACGAATATTTCCGGGAATTCCTTTGATGCCAGAACAGTTCTGTAAGATTTTTAGAACATCAGCGCCGTACGGCGACGTTTTTCTGCGCTCAGTTGTTCAAGTTTATTACGATCGACACAAATCAGCGCATGGGTCGGGCAAGCCGCCATACACGCAGGGCCGTCTTCACGATGGTTACACAGGTCGCATTTATTGGCTTCGGCTTTGTCAGCCCGTACATTCAGCCCTGCGCCGCTGTTGCGAATCACCGGACGCACCACCACTTCCATCGCACCATACGGGCAAGCCACAACGCAGGTTTTGCAACCAATACAACGTTCCTGCATCACATGAACAAACCCTTTATCACGGCTGATAGCACCATTCGGGCAGACGTTAGCGCACGGTGCATCTTCACACTGACGGCAGACTGTCGCCGTGGAAATGTTCACACCTTTAATGACATGGATACGCGGTAAAAATGTTTCCGGGGTCAGCGATGCACAGTCCTGATTCTCCTGATGAGAAACCACGCACGCCACTTCACAGGTACGGCAACCAATACATTTACTCGCGTCAGCAATGATGAAACGGTTCATCAAATTCTCCAGCAATGACAGTTAATGCGCCGATACATTCACAAATCATGCCAGTTTTTAATTTACTGTTATTTAAGGAAATTAAAATCTGTAATGCAAAAAAAACGATGTCATCGACACAAGTGACGATGACATGTGATGACAATGTTTATCGCGAAAGAGCAATGAGGGAGTCGCGGCGGATCAGTTTTCCGCTGAAGGTTTTCGGCGGTGAGAAATCCCCGCCATCGAGCATAAAAATCAGCCGTCCAATAACTTCCTGAATCATCTCAGTCACCGGAATTTTTACGCTCGAGAGCGCCGGGATCGTGTACGGCGCCATGGCGATATCATCAAATCCGATAACCGACACCTGCTCCGGCACCGCTACGCCGCGCTCGTGCAACGCTTTCATCGCCCCTATCGCCATATCGTCATTACTGGCAACCAACGCGCTAAATTTAGCCCCACGTGCGAGCAACGTTTCTACTCCTTCGGCTCCGCTGGCGGGCGTCCATTTACCGTTAGCGATAAGTTTTTCATTGAGCGCAATACCATACTGCGCCAGCGCGTCTTTATACCCGGCAAGACGCTCAATGCTGGTGGGGGAATCCATCGAGCCGGTAAGGAAAGCAATCTCCTGATGTCCGGCGTTTATCAACTCTGCCACGGCGTTAAAGCTGGTCTGTTTATGATCGCACCAGACGCTATGGCTGCTGTTTTTGCGCAGGCGGCGATTAAGCACCATTATCGGCTGACTGTGCGCGTCAATAATGTCATCGATCTCATCCACGCTTAAAAAACGCGGGTAAATCATAATGGCGTCGCAGCGCAGATCCAGCAGATACTGAATCGCCTGGCGCTCTTCTTCGGCGCTATGTTTACCATCAGCCAGCAACAGTTGGCGCCCTTTCTCTTCCGCCATCCGCGCGGCATGAAACAGTAATTCACTAAAATAAATGCCGTGGTAAAGCGTGTTGGTCACTACCAGCCCCAGCGTCTGAGTACTCTTCGCCGACAGATTGCGCGCCAGCAAATTTGGGCGGTAACCGCTCTCTTCTACCGCCTGAAACACGCGATCTTTCGTCTCCTGGCTGACGTAGCCATTACCTGAAAGCACGCGGGAAACGGTCGCTTTTGAAACCCCGGCGCGCTTCGCCACTTCCAGCATTGTCGTCATTGTTTTCATCCCTTTACACGCAGTCATCGCAGTTTACTGCACCGTTTGCTGATTGTCCTTGCGCAATCAGCGGGAAAAATATTCAGGTGACCGGTTTCACAAATATAAAAAATGAACAATTAACTCTCTTGCTTATTTAGTGACAACTATTCATGATTTTGTGAAACCGGTTTCTTACTTCCGTTTCAGCATCGGCATTTTCCCGTCACGTCGACTGATAACAACTACCTCTACCCTACTGATAACAGGATAAAATCCGATGGCCAAAAATTATGCGGCGCTGGCGCGCTCGGTGATAGCGGCACTGGGCGGCGTTGATAACATCTCGGCGGTCACGCACTGTATGACGCGTTTGCGCTTTGTTATTAAAGATGATGCGCTTATCGACAGCCCGACGTTGAAAACCATCTCCGGCGTACTCGGCGTGGTACGTAGTGACAACCAGTGTCAGGTGATTATCGGCAATACCGTTTCACAAGCCTTTCAGGAAATCGTCAGCCTGCTGCCGGGAGATATGCAACCCGCCCTGCCCGTGGGTAAACCCAAGCTCACGCTACGTCGCATTGGTGCAGGGATCCTTGATGCGCTGATCGGCACTATGTCACCGCTGATCCCGGCGATTATCGGCGGATCGATGGTCAAACTGCTGGCGATGATCCTCGAGATGAGCGGTGTGCTGACAAAAGGATCGCCGACCTTAACCATCCTGAATGTGATTGGTGACGGTGCTTTCTTCTTCCTGCCGCTAATGGTCGCGGCATCTGCCGCCATCAAATTTAAAACCAATATGTCGCTGGCGATTGCCATCGCGGGTGTACTGGTACATCCGAGTTTCATTGAGCTGATGGCGAAAGCGGCTCAGGGTGAACATGTTGAATTTGCCCTGATTCCGGTCACGGCGGTGAAATACACCTACACGGTGATCCCGGCGCTGGTGATGACCTGGTGCCTGTCATATATCGAACGCTGGGTGGACAGCATTACACCGGCAGTGACGAAAAACTTCCTCAAGCCAATGCTGATTGTGTTGATTGCCGCACCGCTGGCAATCCTGCTGATTGGCCCGATTGGTATCTGGATCGGTAGCGCCATTTCGGCGCTGGTTTACACCATTCATGGTTATCTGGGCTGGCTTTCAGTCGCCATTATGGGCGCGCTGTGGCCGCTGCTGGTAATGACCGGGATGCACCGCGTCTTTACACCAACCATCATTCAGACCATTGCCGAAACCGGAAAAGAAGGGATGGTCATGCCGTCAGAGATCGGCGCTAACCTGTCGCTGGGCGGTTCATCGCTGGCGGTGGCGTGGAAAACGAAAAACCCGGAACTGCGCCAGACGGCACTGGCTGCGGCGGCATCAGCCATTATGGCGGGGATTTCCGAACCGGCGTTATACGGCGTGGCGATCCGCCTGAAACGTCCGCTTATCGCCAGTCTTATCAGCGGTTTTATTTGCGGTGCGGTTGCCGGTATGGCGGGGCTTGCCAGCCACTCAATGGCAGCGCCGGGGCTATTTACCAGCGTGCAGTTCTTCGATCCGGCGAATCCAATGAGCATCGTCTGGGTGTTCGCCGTCATGGCGCTGGCGGTCGTGCTGTCGTTTATCCTCACACTGCTGCTCGGCTTTGAGGATATTCCTGTTGAGGAAGCGGCTGCCGAGGCACGAAAACATCAGAGCGTACAACCGACCGTCGCCAAAGAAGTAAGTCTTAATTGAGGATGAAAATGTCTGTATTTCCAGAAGGTTTTTTATGGGGCGGCGCGCTTGCCGCCAACCAGTCTGAAGGTGCGTTCCGTGAAGGTGGCAAAGGGCTGACTACGGTCGATATGATCCCACACGGCGAGCATCGAATGGCGGTGAAACTGGGGCTGGAAAAACGTTTTCAGTTGCGCGATGACGAGTTTTACCCCAGCCATGAGGCGACGGATTTTTATCATCGGTATAAAGAAGATATCGCCCTGATGGCAGAGATGGGATTCAAGGTTTTCCGTACCTCGATTGCCTGGAGCCGCCTCTTCCCACAGGGCGATGAGCTGACGCCCAACCAGCAGGGCATTGCTTTTTATCGTTCTATCTTTGAAGAGTGTAAAAAGTACGGTATCGAACCGCTGGTCACGTTATGCCACTTCGATGTGCCGATGCATCTGGTGACGGAATATGGCTCCTGGCGTAACCGCAAGCTGGTGGAGTTTTTCACTCGCTACGCCCAAACCTGCTTTGAAGCATTTGATGGTCTGGTGAAATACTGGCTAACCTTCAATGAAATCAACATTATGTTGCATAGCCCGTTCTCCGGCGCGGGTCTGGTGTTTGAAGAAGGGGAAAATCAGGATCAGGTGAAATATCAGGCCGCACACCACCAGCTGATTGCCAGTGCATTAGCCACCAAAATCGCTCATGAGGTTAACCCGCAAAATCAGGTGGGCTGTATGCTGGCGGGCGGTAACTTCTACCCTTACAGTTGCAAGCCGGAAGATGTCTGGGCGGCGCTGGAGAAAGATCGGGAAAACCTGTTTTTTATCGATGTGCAGGCGCGGGGCGCGTACCCAGCTTACTCTGCCCGCGTATTTCGCGAAAAAGGGGTAACCATCGACAAAGCACCGGGCGATGATGAGATCCTGAAAAACACCGTCGATTTTGTCTCTTTCAGCTATTACGCCTCGCGCTGCGCCTCGGCGGAGATGAACGCCAACAACAGCAGTGCGGCGAACGTGGTGAAATCGCTGCGTAACCCGTATCTGCAAGTGAGCGACTGGGGCTGGGGAATTGATCCACTCGGTCTGCGTATCACCATGAATATGATGTACGACCGTTATCAGAAGCCGCTGTTTCTGGTGGAAAACGGCCTGGGCGCAAAAGATGAATTTGCTGCCAATGGTGAGATTAACGACGACTATCGCATCAGCTATTTACGCGAACATATCCGCGCAATGGGCGAAGCGATTGCAGACGGCATTCCGCTGATGGGCTACACCACCTGGGGCTGTATTGATTTGGTTTCCGCCTCAACGGGTGAAATGAGCAAACGCTACGGTTTTGTCTATGTAGACCGTGACGATGCAGGTAACGGCACGCTGGCGCGCACGCGTAAGAAATCGTTCTGGTGGTATAAAAAAGTGATTGCCAGTAATGGGGAAGATTTAGAGTAAGTAACCGTGCCGGATGCGGAGTGAACGCCTTATCCGGCCTACATGTCGCACGAACTTTGTAGGCTCGATAAGCGCAGCGCATCGGGCAATTTAGCGTTTGCCATCAGTCAAAAATCAAAGGAACCATTCCGGCTTAACGCCAAATCGGGCTGAAAGAGCCTTGATATGCGATATTGTCAAGGATCGTTGTCCAGACAAAATCTGACTTACCAGGGATTTAGAGCCTATTTCATTCTTCAAATCCGCATAGGTCAGATTATGTTGATCGATCAGCGTGCGAAGTAACGCCACGCCAACCGGCATTGCAGCAACGGCTTTGTCGAACTCTGCAAACTTTTCGTTGTTGCTTTCATATTCTGCAATGCGGCTCGCCAGAAAGTCGATAAGTGGATTGCTGTCATCCTCTTCAATCAAATATTCGACCAGTTCCAGTGCTTCACGATAATCATCTTCTGAGTCACTGCCTCCCAGAAAGGGGACTGCATTAACCAGTTCTCTTGTTGCTTTAACAGCGCGTGCAGCATTAGCAGTCATTCTTTGTTCTCTCTGTAGTAACGTGATGTCTGTCTGCACGTAATTCCCCTCATAGCCACTCAGCAAAAAGCCAGAGCTGATTCACCCCATCAAGAACATCCCCCGTTATCAAACAACGCTGCGAGCAACGCCCACTTTTCTAAAATGCCAGTTTTGATCGGTAAAATAAGGCATGGTCAGGAGAGGTTTCAGCGCCCGCTTTTGTGCGTATTCGCTGTCACTCATCGGCAGATACTCGGTAAAGCTGGTGGCCTGCGCAGGAAGCACTAAGCTCAATAAAAAAGCGCACATCCCTGTCCTGGTTTTCAATTCCCTGAATTCCTTAATGAAGAACTACTCTTCTTCCACCGCTAACTGCGCGAATCCGCCATTCCCTTCCCAGCCTTCCAGTCGTTGATAAACGGTTTCTACCGCATCTTTAATCGGTTGGGTCATCGGATAGTAAAAGCCGACGATATCCGGCTGGATACCAAGGAAAATCACTTCGCCAATGTCTTCTTTTAACTGGTCGATAAGGTAATTCAACGGCATGTTATGGGTAGTCATCATAAACATCTCGGCGATGTCATCCGGGTCGATGATGCGGATCTCGCCGGGGTTTAGCCCCATATCCGTGGCGTCGACAATCAGTAACCGCGTAGGGCGCAGTTCACGGATGGCGACAATGTCGTTTTCCGGTGCGCTACCGCCGTCAATCACCACCCAATTACCTTTCGGCGCGGCGGCGCACTTTTCCGCCAGCAGCGGGCCTGCGCCATCATCGCCCATCATGCTATTGCCAACACAGAGTAAAACGTCAGTCACGCAGTCTCCTCACCATCAAATAGATGGCGTTTTCCTGATGAATATCATGCAGCATACTTAACAGCATTGTACTCCATTCCTTCTGCTGCGAAGTTTGCGTTGCCCGGGCTTTATCGAATGCGTTGGCCAGCATCGGCACATGGTTAATGTCGATGACGATCTCACCATATTTCGGCACGCCTTCCATTTTGCGGCGGGCTTCGCTGCCCGCCTCCAGAGTGGCAATCCATGCCAGATATTCATCCCACGGGCAGGTGAGCGCCGCTTCCAGGCAATCGATAACCCCAAGGTGGTGACCAATCGCCAGGCTGTAATAGACCACCTGCTGCGCCTCAGAAGGCGTGGCATCGTTCTCATCAATAAATTTACGGCTCAGTTGACTGAACACCACCTTTTCACTCATCGGATACGCGCCTCTTCAACAACATGATTCAGATGGCTGACAATCTCGTTCAGACGCGGATCGTTTTCCGCTTCCAGCCAACGTGCAACCTGTTCTTCGCCCTGCCCTAACTGTGTCAGGAAGTCATCGGCAATCTGACGACCGTAACGGTAACCCGCCAGGCGGCGTGCTTCGCGATCCACTTTCACGCGCAGCGGCTGCACCATATCGCCATGCAGGATCTCTGCCGGTTGTTCATCCTGCTCACCCGGCCCACGGGCGTGAATTTTCTGCTCCAGCAGGCCGAGCGCCATTGCAAAGCCGTACAGCGTGGCGGCAGGCGTTGGCGGGCAGCCAGGGATATAAACATCCACCGGGACGATTTTATCCGTACCGCCCCACACGCAGTAGAGATCGTGGAAGATCCCGCCGCTGTTACCGCAGGCACCGTAGGAGATACAAATTTTCGGGTCCGGCGCGGACTGCCACGCACGCAGCGCAGGGGATCGCATTGCACGGGTGACCGCGCCGGTAAACAGTAAAATATCCGCATGACGCGGTGAAGGAACGACTTTAATGCCGAAGCGTTCTGCATCAAACAGCGGCGAAAGCGTGGCGAAAATTTCGATTTCGCAGCCGTTGCAGCCACCGCAGTCCACGCGGTAAACGTAGGCAGAACGTTTGATTTTTTTCAGTAACGACGCCTTCATGCTGGCGATGGATTCATCCACCGTCATCGGGACCGGAATGCCGTTGGCGTCACGGGGGCCTAATAAATTGCTCATCAGATGGCCTCTTTCATATGGCGAGTCAGTTCAATACGGTCGGACGGCACCAGGCATTTCTGGCGCTTACATTCCGGGCAAGTCTCAAAGCTTTCGCGGTGGTTTTCCGCGCGGCTGTCACCATTGTGCTTAAGCAGCGCAATGGCGTAGTCGATCTCTTTCTGTACGGCGAAAGGACGATTGCAGACGCGGCAGTTGCACAGCGCGAAGCGGGACTGTTGCAGGAAGTCTTCTTTCTTCCATACCGCCAGTTCGTACTCTTGCGACAGTTTGATCGCCGCCGTCGGGCAGACTTCTTCGCAGCGTCCACAGAAGATGCAGCGCCCAAGATTGAACTGCCACGCCAGCTCACCGGTGGTGAGGTCGGTTTCAACCGTTAAGGCGTTTGACGGGCAGGCATTGACGCAGGCCGCGCAGCCAATGCACTGCTGCGGGTTCTGCTCTGGCTTACCACGGAAGTTTTTATCAACCGCAATCGGCTCCAGCGGATAAGACGAGGTCGCCGTGCCGGTTTTGATGACTTTTTTGATAAAGGTAAACATGGCGATTCCTTATTTCAGCGGCGAGTTTTTACGCTCAATGCTGTAACGCTCGAGTTCTTTGTACGGCACCACTTTGCTCTTCTTCTTACGCACATCGACCACGGTCATGCGGTCGGTACAGGAGTAGCAAGGGTCGAGGCTACCGATAATCAGCGGCGCATCAGAAACGGTGTTGCCGCGCAACATGTAGCGCAGGGTCGGCCAGTTCGCGTAGGTCGCGGCACGACAGCGCCAGCGGTACAGCTTCTGGTTATCGCCGGTCATGCTCCAGTGGATATCATCGCCGCGCGGCGCTTCGGCAAAGCCCAGCGCAAAACGGTGTGGAATGTAGGTGAATCCTTCCACCGCCAGCGGGCCGCCTGGCAGATTGTCCAGGCCGTAGTCGATCATATTGAGCGAGGTAAAGACTTCGTTGATACGCACTTTCAGACGCGAAATAACGTCGCAGCCCTGCTCGCTGTGAACTTCCATCGGCAGCAGGCCATAACCGACAAACGGGTGATCAGCACGGGTATCACGAGCGTGGCCGCTGGCGCGCACCATCGGGCCAACGTTACTGAAATCGCGGGCGATTTCCGGATCCAGACGACCAATGCCGACGGTGCGCTGTTCCATATTTGGCGTACTCAGCAGCACATCCACCAGCTCCTGTACTTCACGACGCATTTGCTGCGCCAGTTGACGGGTCTGGATCATGTCATCTTTCAGCAGATCGCGACGAATCCCGCCGATCAGGTTCAGACCGTAAGTTTTACGCGCCCCGGTGAGGATCTCCGCCATTTTCATGGAAGATTCACGCACGCGGAAGAACTGCATAAAGCCGGAGTCAAAGCCGGTAAAGTGACAGGCGAGGCCGAGGTTGAGCAGATGCGAGTGCAGGCGTTCCACCTCCAGCAGAATGGCGCGGATCATCTGCGCGCGTTCTGGCACCTGAATACCCATCGCGTTTTCCACCGACGTGGTGTAGGCGGTGCTGTGGGCAAAGCCGCAGATCCCGCACACACGGTCAGAGAGGAAGGTCACTTCGTTGTAACCCATACGGGTTTCCGCCAGTTTTTCCATGCCGCGATGGACGTAGAACAGGCGGTAGTCGGCGTCGATAATGTTTTCGCCGTCAACGAACAGGCGGAAGTGACCCGGTTCATCGGAGGTAACGTGCAGTGGGCCAATCGGCACCACGTTGTTTTTCTTATCACCCAGTTCGTTGATGAACTCGTAGGTTTCTGCATCGGTGGTTGGTGCCGGACGTTGACGATAATCCATGCTGTCTTTACGCAACGGGTAGAGTTCATCCGGCCAGTCATCCGGCAGCACCAGACGGCGTTCATCCGGCAGACCAACCGGAATCAAACCGTACATATCGCGCACTTCACGCTCGCCCCAGACCGCCGCCGGAACGCGCGGCGTCACGGACGGATATTCCGGTTTGTTGGCGTCAACTTCGACGCGCACGGTTATCCAGCACTTCGTGCCCTTCTCCATCGACAGCACATAGTAAACGGCATAATGACCATTCAGTTTGCGTTCATCGTTACCAAACAGTACCGACAGCCAACCACCCTGTTTGTAGTAGAGGAACTCCACCACTTCCGGCAGATAGTTCACCTTTACGGTCACGGTCAGCTGATCTTTGGTCTGCCAGGCGTGATCCAGCACGACGCCCGGAAATGCCTCATTCAGCGCGGCGAGATAATGTTGACCTAATTTTTCTTCAGACATGCTCATACTCTCTTTAATCACGCCGCCAGCAAGGAGACGAACGCTAAAAATGCAAAGCCAAACCCAGCCCAGGTAATGCGCGGAGTAATATCAAGACGCAGACGGGCCATGCTGTTTTCGAACAGCGCGATAACCAGGACGCCGACCACCAGTTTGACGATGGCAATCACCAGCGCCAGCAGCAGCCCGCCAGCGGTGAAGGTTTCCATTTGTCCCCACGGAATAAACACCCCGACGAACATCTGCAACACCACCAGCTGTTTCAGGCTGATACCCCATTTCATGACGCCAAAGCCGCTGCCGCTGTATTCAGAGAGCGGCCCTTCCTGCAACTCCTGCTCGGCTTCCGCAAGGTCGAACGGCAGTTTGCCCATTTCGATAAAGGTGGCGAATGCGCAGGCACAGAGTGCCAGCACCAGCGGGATGCTCTGGCTCAGAGGCCAGTGATAAACGGTGTCGGTGATGTTGCTGATGTTGGTGGAACCGGCAACCTGCGCCGCGACCCACAGGCCGAGCAACAACATCGGCTCGACCAGCACACCGAGCATCGCTTCACGGCTCGCGCCGATAGCGGTAAACGGGCTACCGGTATCCAGACCGGAAATGGCAAAGAAGAAACGCGCGATGGCAAAGAGATACAGTAAGGTGATCAAATCGCCCAGTTGCGGCAGCGGAGAACCGACGGTCACCACCGGCAGCGCGGTAGCGATAGTCAGCATGACGCCCACCATCACGTATGGCGTCAGGCGGAACACCCAGCCGGAGGCATCCGGGCCAACACTCTGACGCCCCAGCAGTTTGATAATGTCGCGATATTCCTGCAACACGCCCGGTCCGCGACGGTTATGCAAGCGTGCGCGCGCCACGCGGGTTATACCGGAGAGCAGCGGCGCAACGGCAAATAACACCAGCGCCTGAATTAACGGATATAAAACACTCATTCTCAGGCTCCTCGTGAAACAATAATCACCACCAGCACCGCCAGTTCAACCAGCGCCATCCGGCGGAACAGCAACGCACTCCCCTCGCTCTGCCAGCCCGGCACCAGCGACACTGGATTCAGCACTTTGCGCAGTTTCAGCACCGGCGCAAACGCCTGTTTCACCGGCATGGCAAAACCATGAGCAGTAATCACCATTGATTTTTCGTGGTCGTAGCCGCACACCCATGCCGCGCCACGGGAACGTGACGGCAGGCGGTCGCCTTTGCAAATCGCCATAATGATGAATGGCAGCAGCGGGCAGGCAATCAGCAGCAGGGTGATCATTGGTTGAGAAACGGTAGTGTTAGCAGGCTCCAGCGGCAGAGGTACAGCTGCTGACAGCATCGGCAGCAGCCACGGCGCAGCAACACCGCCAATCACGCAGCAAATCGCCAGTGCCACCACGCTTACGCTCATCAGGAGCGGCGCACAGGTGGCGTTTTCGGCTTCTTTGGTACGCGGCGCACCGAGGAACGTAACGCCATAGACTTTCGCCATACACATCACCGCCAGCGCACCGGTAATTGCCAGCCCCACGGCGAGCAGCGGCCCCAGCAGACGGGCAACGAACGTTCCGCTATTGCTCAGTTTGAAGAAGGATTGATAGATAACCCATTCACCGGCAAAACCGTTCAACGGCGGCAGCGCAGCCATTGCCATCAGCCCGACTAACATGGCGATGGAGATAACCGGCATTTTCTTGCCAATGCCGCCGAGTTTTTCGATATCGCGATGACCAGTACGGAACCAGACGCTACCCGCCCCAAGGAACAGTACGCTTTTGAACAGGCTATGATTAAGCAGATGGTACAGGCCACCGACCAGGCCAAGAGCAATCAGCGCCGGTTGTTCGAGCGCGATACCCGTTACGCCAGCCCCCAGCCCCAGCAGGATGATGCCGATATTTTCCAGTGTGTGGTAAGCCAGCAGACGCTGGATGTTGTGCTCCATCAGCGCATACAAACCACCGACGAACGCGGTGATCATGCCGAGCACCAGCAGCGCAATTCCCCACCACAGCGGCGCGTTACCGCCCAGCAGAGACAGGGTTAAAATGCCCAGCAGGCCGATTTTCATTACCACCGTGGAAAACAGCGCGGCAGCAGGCGCAGAAGCGTTAGCATGAGCCTGCGGCACCCAGCCGTGCAGCGGGATAATCCCGGCCAGCAGGCCAAAGCCAATCACGCCGAGCAGCCAGATATCGGAACCGAGCGGCAGCTGTTGCACGCGCATATCCAGCAGGCGCAGATCCAGCGTGCCGTAACGTTGCCAGACCAGCCAGCAGGCAATCGCCAGCAGCAGAGTGCCAAGACGCCCCAGCGCAAACCACAGTTTGCCCTCTTTGCTGTTGCTGGTGAGAAACACCGCGCACAGAGCCATGATTTCGGCCATTACCACGAACATGCCCAGATTGCTGGCAATGACGGCGCACACGGCGGCAACCATCAGCATATTGATCTGCAAACCGTTGCATTTCACCTGCGCGTGGCGATGCCAGTCAATGTTGTAGAGGCTGACAAACAGGCCGCACAGGCCGAGGGTTATCAACCAAATCGCGTTAAGCGGAGAGATTTGCACATCGTAGCTTACCAGTGACAGCGTACCGCTCACGCCGACCGCCCCCGTCAGCACGGTGAAACCTGCTGCTGCTGTGTACACGCTACCAACCGCGCCGCCAATCCCGGCTATCCAGCCACTCAGCGCCTTATGAAAAGAAAAGAGAAATGCCAGAACAGCGGCGGCAACAAACCACGCCACGCCGCTGTTGATCAGGGAAATTGCGCTCATTTAGCCTCTCCACTTTGAGCCTGCTGAAACAAGGTGAGATCGCCAAAGTCCGTATTAAAAGTCAGCTCACGCTTACGTTTGCTGACGCGGGCGATATCGGTGTTATCCACCAGATGCAGGGCTTTGGTTGGGCACATCCGCACGCAAGCTGGACCTTGTTCATCAAAGCTACAAAGATCACATTTGACGGCGATCGCGCGAATGCCCGGCACCCAGTCAAGCAATGTGCTGACACGCGCCGGAGCAGGCGGTGCCGGTGGCGCTTTCGGGGTATTGGCATTTGCCGGAATATCCAGCGGACGGCTGCCGGAAAATTCAATTGCGCCAAACGGGCAGGCGATGCCGCAAAGTTTGCAGCTTACGCACAGACTTTCATTCAACTGCACGGCACCATCAACGCGGGTGATGGCATTAACCGGGCAGACCACCGCACAGGGCGCATCTTCACAGTGGTGACAGAGCTGCGGTGCAGATTCTTTTTCATTTAGCATCACTCGCAGGCGCGGCATGGATTGCAGGCCGTGCTGGCGATGCGTCTCTGAACAGGCGGCCTCACAGGTGTGGCAGCCGATACAGAGCGTGGAGTCAGCAATTACAAAACGATTCACCAGGCATTCCTCAGGTGATTGTCATTTTTGACGAAAACATGCCGATGAAATGTCATTTTCGACACTCATCGACACGCCCATCCCCAAACAGGCATGACGCCTGCAAAACGGGCAAAGCCTCAGCTCATGCTGCCGAGCTTTGTCCCTCTACCAGTTGGCTTAAATTCACCGGGGTATTGTTTTCAATGGCGGTGTATAAGCTGTCGTAAACGCCGGCGATTTTTTCGAGATAGTGTTCCAGCACTTGTTCGCGATTACGGATGTTGACCTTGCCATCAATCATGCCGTCACTGCTCAACTGAGCCAGTGCAATCCGCTGTTTGTCTTCGCCATCTTTCGTTTCGACGTAATACTCGATGGTATGGCTGTTAAAGCCATCCGCCAGGGTGACGTAAATGCGAAAATGTTCAAAAAGAACGAAACAGAGTTCTTTATCTGGCGCGCAGCTCATCGCGTGATGCAAACGCGCTTTTGATAACGTGATCCCCTGAACCAGCGAATTGCAATAGATATGCCACTGGTCCTGTAGGCGACGATGCCGCTGTGCGATGTAATCGGCTTTCTCGCTTATTTCCCAAATAGTCATTGTCAGGTTACCCGTTTAACAGAGATGCCTGCCCTTAAGCATTTTTTGTGCCAATTTTTAATTCATTGTTATTTAGGTGATTTTTATGATTCCGCTGAATTTCGACGCCGTGTCGACGTGTCATTTCGACATCATCGACATTATTCACCGCAGGGATAGTCAACACTGGCACAATTATTGCTTATAGCTGGCAATAGTTAATGGGAGGCGATATGCACGAAATAACCCTCTGCCAACGGGCACTGGAATTGATTGAACAACAAGCCGCAAAGCACGGTGCAAAACGCGTAACTGGGGTCTGGCTCAAAATTGGCGCATTTTCTTGTGTCGAAACCAGCTCTCTTGCCTTTTGTTTTGATCTGGTTTGCCGTGGCAGCGTGGCGGAAGGTTGTAAACTGCACCTCGAAGAACAAGAGGCCGAATGCTGGTGTGAAACATGCCAACAGTATGTGACGCTACTGACCCAGCGCGTCCGCCGCTGCCCACAGTGTCATGGCGACATGCTGCGCATTGTGGCAGACGACGGTTTACAGATTCGGCGGATAGAAATAGACCAGGAGTGAGCGATGTGTACAACATGCGGTTGCGGTGAAGGCAACCTGTATATCGAGGGTGATGAACATAACCCTCATTCCGCGTTTCGTAGCGCGCCTTTTGCCCCGGCTGCACGCCCGAAGATGAAAATAACCGGCATTAAAGCGCCTGAATTTACCCCCAGCCAGACCGAAGAGGGCGACCTGCATTACGGTCATGGCGAAGCAGGCACACACGCGCCGGGCATGAGCCAGCGCCGGATGCTGGAAGTCGAAATTGACGTGCTGGACAAAAATAATCGCCTGGCTGAACGTAACCGCGCGCGTTTTGCTGCCCGTAATCAACTGGTGCTCAACCTGGTATCCAGCCCCGGTTCCGGTAAAACCACGCTGCTGACGGAAACCTTAATGCGCCTGAAAGACAGCGTTCCGTGCGCGGTGATTGAAGGCGACCAGCAAACCGTGAACGATGCCGCACGTATTCGCGCTACCGGCACGCCAGCGATTCAGGTGAACACCGGTAAAGGTTGCCATCTTGACGCACAGATGATCGCCGACGCCGCGCCGCGTCTGCCACTGGACGATAACGGTATTCTGTTTATCGAAAACGTCGGCAACCTCGTATGCCCGGCCAGCTTCGATCTGGGTGAAAAACATAAAGTTGCGGTGCTTTCCGTTACCGAAGGCGAAGACAAACCGCTGAAATATCCGCATATGTTTGCCGCCGCCTCGCTGATGCTGCTCAACAAAGTTGACCTGCTGCCGTATCTCAATTTCGACGTTGAGAAATGCATCGCCTGCGCCCGCGAAGTCAATCCAGAAATTGAAATCATCCTCATTTCCGCCACCAGCGGCGAAGGGATGGACCAGTGGCTGAACTGGCTGGAGACACAGCGATGTGCATAGGCGTTCCCGGCCAGATTCGCACCATTGACGGCAACCAGGCGAAAGTCGACGTCTGCGGCATTCAGCGCGATGTCGACTTAACGTTAGTCGGCAGCTGCGATGAAAACGGTCAGCCGCGCGTGGGCCAGTGGGTACTGGTTCACGTTGGCTTTGCCATGAGCGTAATTAATGAAGCCGAAGCGCGCGACACCCTCGACGCATTACAAAATATGTTTGACGTTGAGCCGGATGTTGGCGCGCTGTTGTATGGCGAGGAAAAATAATGCGTTTTGTTGATGAATATCGCGCGCCGGAACAGGTGATGCAGTTAATTGAGCATCTGCGCGAACGTGCTTCACATCTCTCTTACACTGCCGAACGCCCTCTGCGCATTATGGAAGTGTGTGGCGGTCATACCCACGCCATTTTTAAATTCGGCCTCGATCAGTTACTGCCAGAAAACGTTGAGTTTATCCACGGTCCGGGCTGCCCGGTGTGTGTACTGCCGATGGGCAGAATCGACACCTGCGTGGAGATTGCCAGCCATCCGGAAGTGATTTTCTGTACCTTTGGCGACGCCATGCGCGTACCTGGAAAACAGGGGTCACTGTTGCAGGCAAAAGCACGCGGTGCCGATGTGCGCATCGTTTACTCGCCAATGGATGCGTTGAAACTGGCGCAGGAGAATCCAACCCGTAAAGTGGTATTCTTCGGCTTAGGTTTTGAAACCACCATGCCGACGACGGCCATCACTCTGCAACAGGCGAAAGCCCGCGATGTGCAGAATTTTTACTTCTTCTGCCAGCACATTACGCTTATCCCGACGCTGCGCAGTTTGCTGGAACAGCCAGATAACGGTATCGACGCGTTTCTTGCGCCCGGTCACGTTAGTATGGTTATCGGCACTGATGCCTATAATTTTATCGCCAGCGATTTTAATCGTCCGCTGGTGGTCGCTGGTTTCGAACCCCTTGATCTACTACAAGGCGTGGTGATGCTGGTAGAGCAGAAAATAGCGGCCCACAGCAAAGTAGAGAATCAGTACCGTAGGGTGGTGCCTGACGCAGGTAACCTGCTGGCGCAACAGGCGATAGCCGACGTGTTCTGCGTCAACGGCGACAGCGAATGGCGTGGCCTTGGGGTGATCGAATCCTCAGGCGTGCATCTGACGCCGAATTATCAGCAATTTGACGCTGAAGCGCATTTCCGCCCGGCACCGCAGCAGGTTTGCGATGACCCACGCGCGCGCTGTGGCGAAGTATTGACGGGCAAATGTAAGCCGCATCAATGCCCGCTGTTTGGTAACACCTGTAATCCTCAAACCGCATTCGGCGCGCTGATGGTCTCCTCTGAAGGAGCGTGCGCCGCGTGGTATCAGTATCGTCAGCAGGAGAGTGAAGCGTGAATAATATCCAACTCGCCCACGGCAGCGGCGGCCAGGCGATGCAGCAATTAATCAACAGCCTGTTTATGGAAGCCTTTGCGAATCCATGGCTGGCTGAGCAGGAAGATCAGGCGCGTCTTGACCTGGCACAACTGGTGGCGGAAGGCGACCGTCTGGCCTTTTCCACCGACAGTTACGTCATTGACCCGCTGTTCTTTCCTGGTGGCAATATTGGCAAGCTGGCGATTTGCGGCACGGCGAATGACGTGGCGGTCAGCGGCGCAATTCCACGCTATCTCTCCTGTGGATTTATCCTTGAAGAAGGATTGCCGATGGAGACGCTGAAAGCCGTGGTCACCAGCATGGCTGAAACTGCCCGTGCGGCTGGCATTGCTATTGTCACCGGCGATACCAAAGTGGTGCAGCGTGGGGCGGCAGATAAACTGTTTATCAACACCGCAGGCATGGGCGCGATCCCGGCAAATATTCACTGGGGTGCACAAACCCTGACCGCCGGCGATGTATTGCTGGTTAGCGGTACGCTCGGCGACCACGGTGCGACTATCCTTAACTTGCGCGAACAACTGGGGCTGGATGGCGAACTGGTCAGCGACTGCGCGGTGCTGACGCCGCTGATTCAGACGCTGCGAGACATTCCCGGCGTGAAGGCGCTGCGCGATGCCACCCGTGGTGGGGTGAATGCGGTGGTTCATGAGTTTGCGGCAGCCTGCGGTTGCGGCATTGAACTTTCAGAAGCTGCGCTACCGGTTAAACCTGCCGTGCGCGGCGTTTGTGAGCTGCTGGGGCTGGACGCCCTCAACTTTGCCAACGAAGGTAAGCTGGTGATTGCCGTAGAGCGTAACGCGGCTGAGCAAGTGTTGGCGGCGCTGCATTCCCATCCACTAGGACAGGATGCGGCGTTAATTGGCGAAGTGGTGGAACGTAAAGGTGTTCGTCTCGCAGGGCTTTATGGCGTGAAACGAACTCTCGATCTACCTCACGCCGAACCGCTGCCTCGTATATGCTAATAAAAATCTAAAGCTCCTATAATTTGTCATTTACCTTTTGCACCGCTTAGCGGTGCTTTCCTGGAAGAACAACATGTCGTATACACCGATGAGTGATCTCGGGCAACAAGGGTTGTTCGACATCACTCGGACACTATTGCAGCAGCCCGATCTGGCCTCGCTGTGTGAGGCTCTTTCGCAACTGGTAAAGCGTTCTGCGCTCGCCGACAACGCGGCGATTGTGTTGTGGCAAGCGCAGACTCAACGTGCGACTTATTACGCGTCGCGTGACAAAGAACCCCCTATAAAATACGAAGACGAAACCGTTCTGGCACATGGGCCGGTGCGCAGCATTTTGTCACGTCCTGATACGCTGCATTGCAGCTACGAAGAATTTTGTGAAACCTGGCCACAACTGGCCACAAGCGGGCTATACCCTAAATTTGGTCACTATTGCCTGATGCCACAGGCAGCGGAAGGACATATTTTTGGCGGCTGTGAATTTATTCGTTATGACGATCGCCCGTGGAGCGAAAAAGAGTTCAATCGCCTGCAAACCTTTACGCAGATTGTTTCTGTTGTCACCGAGCAAATTCAGAGTCGCATCATCAACAATGTCGACTACGAACTGTTATGTCGGGAACGGGATAACTTCCGCATTCTGGTTGCCATCACCAATGCGGTACTCTCCCGCCTGGACATGGACGAACTGGTCAGCGAAGTGGCGAAAGAGATCCACTACTACTTCGACATTGACGATATCAGCATCGTCTTACGCAGCCACCGCAAAAACAAACTCAACGTCTACTCCACTCACTATCTCGATAAACAGCATCCCACTCACGAACAGAGTGAAGTTGATGAGGCCGGAACCCTCACCGAGCGCGTATTTAAAAGCAAAGAGATGCTGCTGATTAATCTCCACGAGCGGGATGATTTAGCCCCCTACGAACGCATGTTGTTTGATACCTGGGGCAACCAGATCCAGACGCTGTGCCTGCTGCCGTTGATGTCTGGCAATACCATGCTGGGCGTGCTGAAACTGGCACAGTGCGAAGAGAAAATATTTACCACCACCAACCTGAGTTTGCTGCGCCAGATTGCCGAACGAGTGGCAATCGCCGTGGATAATGCCCTCGCCTACCAGGAAATCCACCGTCTGAAAGAGCGGCTGGTTGATGAAAACCTTGCCCTGACGGAACAACTCAACAAAGTGGATAGTGAATTTGGCGAGATTATTGGTCGCAGCGAAGCCATGTACAGCGTGCTTAAACAAGTTGAAATGGTGGCGCAAAGCGACAGTACCGTTCTGATCCTCGGTGAAACTGGCACGGGTAAAGAGCTGATTGCCCGCGCAATCCATAATCTCAGTGGGCGTAATAATCGTCGCATGGTGAAAATGAACTGCGCGGCGATGCCTGCCGGATTACTGGAAAGCGATCTGTTTGGTCATGAACGTGGTGCCTTTACCGGTGCCAGCGCCCAGCGCATCGGTCGTTTTGAACTGGCGGATAAAAGCTCTCTGTTCCTCGATGAAGTGGGCGATATGCCACTGGAGTTACAGCCGAAGTTGCTGCGCGTATTGCAGGAGCAGGAGTTTGAACGCCTCGGCAGCAACAAAATCATTCAGACAGACGTGCGTTTAATCGCCGCAACTAATCGCGATCTGAAAAAAATGGTCGCCGACCGCGAGTTCCGTAGCGATCTCTATTACCGCCTGAACGTCTTCCCGATCCACCTGCCGCCGTTACGCGAGCGCCCGGAAGATATTCCGCTGCTGGCGAAAGCCTTTACCTTCAAAATTGCCCGCCGACTGGGGCGCAATATCGACAGCATTCCTGCCGAGACACTGCGCATATTGAGCAACATGGAATGGCCGGGTAACGTGCGCGAACTGGAAAATGTTATTGAGCGTGCGGTACTGCTGACTCGCGGTAATGTTCTACAACTCTCTTTACCCGATATCTCACTGCCAGAACCCGAAACGCCGCCTGCTGCAACGGTCGTCGCTCAGGAAGGCGAAGATGAATATCAACTGATTGTTCGCGTATTAAAAGAGACGAACGGCGTAGTCGCGGGTTCGAAAGGCGCTGCGCAACGTCTGGGGTTAAAACGCACGACCCTGCTGTCACGGATGAAGCGGCTGGGAATTGATAAAGCGGCGTTGGTTTAATCGTCTGGAGTGCCGGACAGGAAGATCTATCCGGCACGCTATTCACGTGGTTTCTTCGGGCGATATTTTTCCGGCAATTCCGGCACCGGACGCTTATCATCAATCAGATGACGCACGGTTAAGATCGGATGACGCCACAGCATTCGCGGCCCCGCCCAACGCATAATCTGTTTCATCTCCTCACGCTTTGCTGGCTGATAACAGTGAACCGGACACTGCTTACAGGCTGGTTTCTCTTCGCCGAACACACATTTATCCAGCCGCTTTTGCGCGTAAGCAAACAGCGCATCGTAATGCCCCGGCTCCGCTGACGCCTGCGGGCATTGCGCTTGATAAAGATCGATCATTCTTTTAATCGTCAGTTTTTCACGAGAGATACGCTTACCGGACATGCTGCCTCCATACTCTTAAGGTGCATTTATATTACAACTTAAATGTAAAGGGGACTATGGCTCTGAAGGAGAAGGTTTCTTCAACCAGACAATGTTGCGCCCCTTCTCCACAGCCAACAAGCAAACGCTGCAAAGCAGCATTTTTCCCGGAACCGACATCAAGAACTCACCTTTCGTGTCTTCCCCTGAAATGATTAACTCCGGTATCATGTGCGCCTTATGTGATTACAACGAAAATAAAAACCATCACACTACATTTAACATCAGGGAACCGGATCTAACTCCATGAGTGTAATAGAAAATTTCGACGCCCATACTCCGATGATGCAGCAGTATCTGAGTAACCAACCTAACATAATGAAAAATATACAGTAATTATCGTATATTTTTCTTTGGTCTACGTATGGGATACATTTTTTGGACTTTAACCGGGTGTTCGAAGTCGCTTCAGATAGAAAAGGTTCTTCGACTTGGCTAGCTTCGGTAGGAGCAAGAAGCGATGGTGAGCCTTGAAGGACGAAAGGCTACTTCAAAAACAAAGTAACCTTTCCAATATCCCCATATATGGGGCAAGTAGTATATTAACTGCACATGGTGCAGGAGACGTATGACATAAAAACTCTTTTATTTATGGCATACTTAATAAATAACTTATTTTTTATTTATGTCAATAGTTTTTGTTAAATATCTATATAATAATTAATCGCAAGATTTATATTATAGCTTCGCTTGTGCAAGCGAAGATCTTATTGTTCTTTAATGAGTAATACCAATTATAAGATAAGCAAGGGCTAACCCTACGAAGCTACTGCGTATGCTTCTTCGGGTTGACCTTGCTTTTCCGCCCTTTGGTTGGAAAAGAGGAAACACAAATATTAAGTCTTTTGCACTATACATTTACAATAAATATAAATTTCTACATATATTTACATGATACATGATACATGATACATGATACATGATACATGATATATAATATATAAACATTGGCTACTTATTGCCTGAGGAAATATGGATAGAAGAATTATAAGTTTTTTTAGCTCTAGTGATATTTTCGATCATATGGTAACTCGCCAACTTAGCCATATAAAGAGTAACTGGGAGCTTACTTGGGATACAAAAGAAGAAAAGTTTGAACAAGAAGAAGATAGCTATGCTGAAATTATTAATGAACTGCTTACTGAACTAAGCTTACTTCAACCACCGAAGTCCTACCATGATAATGAAGACGAACTCGCAGAATACTGTAAACAATACTTGCGTTGGCCAATTTTTAAATCTGGAAAATTCTGGCGTGGCATGGAATATGTGAGCATACTTGAACAAGGTGGTTTTAGTGATGAGGATCAAAAGAATCTCTGTCTTTCAATTGCAGGAAGAATCAGAGCAGCAATAAATCGGCACCAATTTCATTTTGACGATATGGAAAAATCACACCAGAAGATATTAGCAGATGTTATAGCAATTATCCTATATCATCGAAGTGAATAAATTATAGCTATAACATATTCCCTACAAACACAGCAATAGCTTGTCACGAGATATTGCTGTGGCTTAGTACAAAATTTTATTTTAATTTTTTGCTGCTTTACAAATCCCATCAAACTTTCTAATAAAAGCACTACGAAGCTCATCATTTTCAGGTTGCATTAATAATATCTTATATTCATTAATGTACTGAATTATACCAGCCATAAACAATGTCCGATGAAGTATTTTTTTACCATCTCTGACAATGATAATTTCATGTTCCTCAATATTTATTACCCAACCATCACAAGTAGAAGCATCATGCAACAATGAACAACGCACACCAGTATAAAAACTGTCAGCTAAATTAGGATCGTTTTCAAAAAAATATTTAAATGGTACTTTTGTTTTTAAAAAAGCCGTAAATAATTTTTTACTACAACCATTTCCATATTCATACTCGCCCGGTTGTGAGCTCTTAAAATTTATACCTCTATGAAAAGTTTCCAGATTTTCAATTAAAGCACAAAGCAACGTACAAATGGCAAAACCTGCTCCAAGTAAATTATTATGCCCACCAACGCCTCTTATATGCTCAATAGGATTGAGATAACGTTCATTAATTCTATCTTCAAAAAAATGAAGAGCTTCGCCCCAATTACTTTCAGAAAATTCACCGACTAAACTTCCTGATAAACTTTCCCAATCAGAAACAGTTCTTTTGCCAGCAATCTTTATCATTTTACCCTCTATAAATTTTCACATCTGTGAAAAAGCCAGTGCAGAACTTTCTCAAAGAGACACTTCAATAAAAACAATTCTAAGTATACACTATTAAATCTATTTCTTTAATTAAATAAATATCAAAATATGATAGACAATAATCGATGCTCATGTATCAGTAGAACCAACATATCTGAATGTATTTAAAATTAACCACACACCTTGTTATTGTATCACTCTGTTAAATATTTAAAGAAAACATATCTATTTAATGATCATTATCACAGATTTTTTTTAAACTTTATGACATATTAAAATAAATAAAATCGCCAATGCTTTATAACGATAATAGTCAGTATGAAAAAATATAAGCTCAAAATTAATTACTCTAATGACATCCTACCAATTGTTTCAGGTAAGGTGTTCCATGTCACCCCGACTTCTAATATGCCGAGCATTAAAGAAACAGGTGCTTTAGTTCCAAACTCTCATCTGCTACATCATTCTGAATTTGGAAACACTGCGAACGGTTTTTTTAGGCTGAAAGGTTGTGTCTCTTTCTTCGATTACAGATGTATTAATACTCCACACTGGGAACAACACGCATATAAATGTTTTCCTACACAAATCCTTAATCATAATGATTCAATATCCATTTTATTTCTTAATGAAAATGAATACGACAAATTAATTCCGTGGACTATGTGGAAAAAAGAAAAAGCATGGTCGGAACGTGTAGTTCCCTGGGTTGAAACTGGTTATAAAGGTAATGTACCTCTTATAAATATTACTCAAGAAATAATAGTAGAGTATAATACATAGATCATGTACTGAATGT
>NZ_PTRG01000019.1:0-38307 GCF_002965765.1 Escherichia sp. MOD1-EC6819
AGGCCTGCCGCCAGCGTTCAATCTGAGCCATGATCAAACTCTTCAATTTAAAAGTTTGATGCTCAAAGAATTAAACTTCGTAATGAATTACGTGTTCACTCTTGAGACTTGGTATTCATTTATCGTCCGAGGACGTTAAGAATCCGTATCTTCGAGTGCCCACACAGATTGTCTGATAAATTGTTAAAGAGCAGTTGCGACGCGGCTTTCAGCTCACTGTCGCGAGGTGGCGTATATTACGCTTTCCTCTTTCAGAGTCAACCCTGAATTTCAGGATTTTTCTCTTCGTTGTTACGACCATCTTGTGAAGTGTTTCACGTTGTCGTCTCAACGGAGGCGCATTATAGGGATCCCAATTTTTTGCACAAGTACTTTTTTGATCTTTTTTTCTGTTTGTTCTTTTTTCAGCCTCTTTGCTGCATTCACATGCAAAATGGCGCATTTTTACATAGCAAAACACTTGCGCAAGGCTAATAAAGCACCCAAAGTCATAGATAAATCATTTTTCGTTGAGGTAAGTATGTCAGACACTCTACGCCCATACCGGGATCTTTTTCCACAAATCGGTCAGCGAGTCATGATTGACAGTAGCAGTGTGGTTATTGGTGATGTTCGGTTGGCCGATGATGTGGGGATCTGGCCACTTGTTGTAATTCGTGGTGATGTTAATTATGTTCAGATCGGCGCCCGAACCAATATCCAGGATGGCAGCGTCTTACACGTGACCCATAAATCAACGGCTAATCCACAAGGCAATCCGTTAATCGTCGGCGAAGACGTTACGGTTGGACATAAAGTGATGCTCCACGGCTGCACCATTGGCAATCGAGTGTTGGTTGGGATGGGCTCAATTTTACTTGATGGCGCAGTAGTAGAAGATGATGTGATGATTGGGGCGGGTAGCCTGGTTCCACAAAATAAACGGCTGGAGAGCGGATATCTGTATCTCGGTAGCCCCGTCAAACAGATCCGCCCGTTAAGTGATGAAGAGAAGGCTGGGTTACGCTATTCCGCGAATAATTACGTCAAATGGAAAGACGAATATCTGGATCAGGGTAACCAGACCCAGCCTTGATCATCTTCACTTTGTTCCTGAATTAAGTTTTCCGCTTCTTCTTCCAGGTCCCAGCGATGCTGACGAAAACTCGCTAACCACTGTTCTGGCGTATCTCCAGTAAAGCGATACGCCAGGCTCTCGCCAGAGATCGCACATGTCAGTTGCATACCATTCACCAGAGCGGGAAAACATACACATTTTTTATTCTCGTCCCACTCTTCCCTGTCTGGAAACTGGATAGCCTGATTCACACCGACAGCTCCTGTTGCAATTGTTTGATGACCGGTTCTACATCAGGCAGAACGCCATGCCAAAGAAGGAAGGCATGAGCCGCCTGTGCCACCAGCATCCCTAAACCATCAGCATTATGCTTTGAGCCTCGCTGCTCACACCATGCCAGAAAAGGTGTTTTTCCTTTCTGATAGAACATGTCATAACAACAAATACCTGGATGGATGAGCGATGCTGGGATCGCGGGAATATCACCACTGATGCCACTGGATGTTGCATTAATAATGAGATCGAACTCATGACTTTCCAGTTCGTCCATACCCAACGCCTGAATACTGCCAGTATGCGCAAACAATTTAGCCAACTCTTCCGCGCGGGAAACCGTCCGATTAGTGATTGTCACCGCACAGTCCAGGGAAAGAAGTGGCAGTAGTACACCGCGAGATGCCCCGCCAGCGCCAATGAGCAGGATACGTAACCCGGGGCGGATAAAAGAGAGACGTTCCAGATCGCTTAACAAACCTACGCCATCGGTATTGTCACCCAGCAGGCGCCCATCTTCTAACTGCTTGAGGGTATTAACAGCACCAGCCAACGCTGCCCGTTCAGTGAGTTCATCCGCTCTGGCAAAAGCCTCTTCTTTAAAAGGCACCGTCACATTCGCACCTTTACCACCAGCACTAAAGAAAGCGTTCAGTGTGTTGATGAAATCATTGATGGGTGCCAACACGCGCCCATAGGGATGTTCAATATTCAGTTGCTGAGCAAATTGCTGATGAATGAATGGCGATTTGCTGTGGGCTATCGGATTACCAAAAACAGCATAGATTTCCATTATGTTACCCCTGTCGAAACAGTTCACCCGTCAGGGCATCGCGGATTTCTGAAGGATTTAAACGCCCCCCCGTTTCACCAGGCACAACCGGGAACGCCGCGCCAAATTGTGCGCGAACTTCGTCTACTGTCCGGCAAGGTGGCAATCCACTCAAGTTGGCACTAGTAGAAACCAGCGGTTTACCATAAGCCTGGCACAAAGCAATCACCAACGGATGGTCGGTGACTCGTACAGCAAGCGAATCAAAGCGCCCCGTCAACCAGCGCGGTGTTGTCGCAGGCGCGGGAAAGACAAAGGTGACAGGACCTGGCCAGCGGGAAAAAATGGTTTCACGCTGCGCGTCCGTCAGCATGCTGTCATCGATATAAGGTTTGAGCTGCTCGTAATTTGCTGCGATTAAAATCAGCCCCTTATCAACCGGACGCTGTTTTAACTCCAACAGTCGCATCACTGCAGTTTCGCTATCAGGATCGCACCCGACACCGAAAACAGCTTCCGTTGGATAGGCGATGACACGTTCTTCATTGAGGACATCTACCGCAGCCGCGATAGCGTCTCCTTGCAGGTTATTATTCACGTTATTATTCCGCCGAAACCGGCTTTCCACATTGTTTACTGGCACAGAAATGTTTAACACCCTGCGCGGTTTTCTTTTCGATGAGTAGCGGATAGTGACACTCAGGACACTCTCCGGCTATGGGTTTGAAGTTAATAGCAAATTGACACTCCGGGTAGCGATCACAGGAGTGGAATGTTTTGCCATAACGGGAGCGGCGCTGGACCAGATGACCCGTCCGACATTGGGGACATGTAATTGCCGTTTCGTCCGGTTTATCGATAAGTTCAGTATGTTCGCATTCTGGGTAGTTACTGCAGCCAATAAACATACCAAAGCGTCCCTGGCGTAATACCAGATTTGCGCTACATGCAGGGCAAACTTGCCCCTCCAGAACTTTGACGATATGCCCATCCGCTGAAGATTTCAGAGGACGGACGTAGTCACACGCCGGATACTGTGAGCACCCAAGAAACGGACCGTGTTTCCCGGATCGAATAACCAGATCAGCCCCGCACTTTGGGCAGGACTCATTATTACGCACCGTGAACAGTGCTGATTTCGCCATAACAACTTATGCTGAATTAAAGAAATGATTAATGCAGCATACCTTCATTCACTTCAAAGAGTAATTCTTCCATTTGCTGGTACGCATTTTCGCAGCCCGGAATATTGAACAACACCATCAGGATTACCCATTTCAAGTCTTCCAGGTCGAACTCTGCGGTATCCAGCGCGAGCACTCGCTCTATCACCATTTCACGGGTTTCAAGGTTAAGCACCTGAATTTGCTCAAGGAAAAGCAGAAAACCACGACAGCTGGCATCCAGTCTTTCACACTCTTCCGGGGTATAAATACGCATGGAGAGTGGATCAGAGGCCAGTTGCATTGGCTCTGCCAGTCCTTCCTGATAATCCGCAAGCTTTTCCAGCCAAAGCAGGGCATTGTAGATATCTTCTCGATCAAATCCTGCATCGGTAAGATCCTGTTCAAGTTTGTCTTGATCCACACGCAACTCAGCTTCTGTGTGAATATAGGTTTCAAACAAATACATTAGTACGTCGAACATGGCATGCCCTCCTCAATCGGACATAGCCGCCGGGTACTGCTGCGATCCACCCTGCTAACTCCAGTTCTAGTAGTTGAGTAACTACCTCTGGCACAGGTTGGCCGGCACGTTCAGCGACGACGTCAACAGGTGTTACCTCATCTCCTACGTTAGCCAGGAGCTCAGGAAATGGCAATGCCACGTCTTCCTGATCCGGTGAATAAAATGAATTTTCAGGGGCATCTGGCAACCAGTGCAATCCGTATTGCAAATTTTCCAGGATTTCTTCCGGTTCCGTCACAAGAGTCGCACCTTGTTTTATTAACCAGTGAGGTCCTTCGCTTCCCGGACTCCCTAATGGACCGGGCAAGGCAAAAACTTCTCGCCCCTGTTCAAGCGCACAACGTGCTGTCACCAAAGAACCACTACGTAAAGCAGCTTCTACCACCAGTACACCTTTACTTAGACCACTGATAATGCGATTTCTTCGCGGGAAATTGTAAGACAGTGGCGGAACATCCAGCGGAAATTCGGAAACGATAGCGCCTCCCTGTTCAAGCAGACTAGCGGCGAGTTGAGCATGGCGACGCGGATGGATAGTATTGAGTCCATTTCCCAAGACCGCAATACTAACGCCATTTACCTGTACCGCCGCTTTATGTGCCACACCGTCGATTCCACGCGCCAGCCCACTGGTAATCGTTACGCCACGTGTCGCCAGCGATTCGCAAAATAATCGTCCCCATCGCTCGCCATACCATGAATGAGCACGACTTCCCACGACGGCAAGCTGAAATGATCGCAATGCGGGAAGCCCCCCGGCAACAAACAGAGCACCGGGATAATCAACCGTTGCGAGAAGTTGAGGAGGATAAAATTCGCTATCCGCAGGGATTAAATGATGATTGGGTTGTTCAAGCCAACAAAGTGAGCTTTCAATACTCTTTTGCGGAAATGAAAGAAAGCGTTGTGCCTGCCGCAATGTAAGCCCTGTTTGCTGCAATACAACCGCATCAATATACGACTGTTTTGCCAGCCAGTGAGCGATACGAACCATATCATCGCCGTACAAGCTGCTGATGCCCATCAGACGCAGCCAAATTTCTGTATCGACCATCCTTATCTCCCTGCCATAAGCAGCCTTAGCAATCTTTGCGATTGGTCAGTGATGCTGTCAATCAGAGGGGGATTTGTCTAGAATAGAAGAAATAATCTTTCTAACTCCTGAACACATCTCTGGAGATTTATGTCAGTTTTGCAAGTGTTACATATTCCGGACGAGCGGCTTCGCAAAGTTGCTAAACCGGTAGAAGAAGTGAATGCAGAAATTCAGCGTATCGTCGATGATATGTTCGAGACGATGTACGCAGAAGAAGGTATTGGCCTGGCTGCAACCCAGGTTGATATCCATCAACGTATCATTGTTATTGATGTTTCGGAAAACCGTGACGAACGGCTGGTGCTAATCAATCCGGAGCTTTTAGAAAAAAGCGGCGAAACAGGCATTGAAGAAGGTTGCCTGTCGATCCCTGAACAACGTGCTTTAGTGCCACGCGCTGAGAAAGTTAAAATTCGCGCCCTGGACCGCGACGGTAAACCATTTGAACTGGAAGCAGACGGCCTGTTAGCCATCTGTATTCAACATGAGATGGATCACCTGGTTGGCAAACTGTTTATGGATTATCTGTCACCGCTGAAACAACAACGTATTCGTCAGAAAGTTGAAAAACTGGATCGTCTGAAAGCCCGGGCTTAAGGATAAGAACTAACGTGTCAGAATCACTACGTATTATTTTTGCGGGTACACCTGACTTTGCAGCGCGTCATCTTGACGCGCTGTTGTCTTCTGGACATAACGTTGTTGGCGTGTTTACCCAACCCGACCGACCAGCAGGGCGCGGCAAAAAGCTGATGCCAAGTCCGGTCAAAATGCTGGCTGAAGAAAAAGGCTTACCCGTTTTTCAGCCTGTTTCTTTGCGTCCACAAGAAAACCAGCAACTGGTCGCTGACCTGCAAGCTGATGTTATGGTTGTCGTCGCCTATGGGCTGATTCTGCCTAAAGCTGTGCTGGAGATGCCACGTCTCGGCTGTATCAATGTTCATGGTTCACTGCTGCCTCGCTGGCGCGGTGCCGCGCCAATCCAACGTTCGTTATGGGCGGGAGATGCAGAAACCGGCGTGACCATTATGCAAATGGATGTCGGTTTGGACACTGGCGATATGCTTTATAAACTCTCCTGCCCGATCACTGCAGAAGATACCAGTGGTACGCTGTACGACAAGCTGGCAGAGCTTGGCCCACAAGGGCTTATCACCACGTTGAAACAACTGGCAGACGGGACGGCGAAACCAGAAGTTCAGGACGAAACTCTTGTCACTTACGCTGAAAAGCTAAGTAAAGAAGAAGCACGTATTGACTGGTCACTTTCGGCAGCACAGCTTGAACGCTGCATTCGCGCTTTCAATCCATGGCCGATGAGCTGGCTGGAAATTGAAGGACAGCCGGTTAAGGTCTGGAAAGCGTCGGTCATTGATACGCCAACAAAGGCTGCGCCAGGAACGATCCTTGAAGCCAACAAACAAGGCATCCAGGTTGCAACTGGTGATGGCATCCTGAACCTGCTCTCGTTACAACCTGCGGGTAAGAAAGCGATGAGCGCGCAAGACCTCCTGAATTCTCGTCGGGAATGGTTTGTTCCGGGCAACCGTCTGGCCTGATAGTCCACTCTTCTAAGCCCGGTCTTGCCGGGCATTTTTATTTTTATACTTATGAAAAAACAACGTAATTTACGTAGCATGGCGGCCCAGGCCGTTGAACAAGTCGTCGAACAAGGGCAATCATTAAGCAACATTCTGCCACCGCTACAGCAAAAAGTTTCCGATAAAGACAAAGCCCTTCTTCAAGAGTTGTGCTTTGGCGTATTGCGTACGCTCTCACAGCTAGACTGGCTGATTAATAAGTTAATGGCCCGTCCGATGACTGGCAAACAGCGTACTGTGCATTACCTGATTATGGTTGGTTTGTATCAACTGCTTTATACCCGCATTCCACCTCATGCTGCGCTGGCTGAAACGGTTGAAGGTGCTGTCGCAATTAAGCGCCCGCAACTTAAGGGACTGATTAACGGCGTGTTACGCCAGTTCCAGCGTCAGCAAGAAGAGTTATTAGCCGAGTTTAATGCCAGTGATGCACGTTATCTACATCCTTCCTGGTTGCTGAAGCGTCTGCAAAAAGCGTATCCAGAGCAGTGGCAATCCATCGTCAAAGCCAATAACCAGCGTCCGCCAATGTGGCTGCGCGTTAATCGTATGCATAATTCCCGCGATAACTGGATTGCACTTCTGGAAGAGGCTGGTATGCAAGGCTTCCCACATGCGGATTACCCGGATGCTGTACGCCTGGAAACACCCGCACCTGTTCATGCGCTACCCGGTTTTGAAGAAGGATGGGTTACCGTTCAGGATGCATCAGCACAAGGTTGCATGACCTGGCTTGCTCCACAAAATGGTGAATACATTCTGGATCTTTGTGCCGCCCCCGGCGGTAAAACAACGCATATCCTTGAAGTGGCACCAGAAGCGCAAGTGCTGGCGGTCGATATTGATGAGCAACGGCTCTCTCGCGTTTACGACAATTTAAAACGCCTTGGTGTGAAGGCAATCGTGAAACAAGGTGATGGCCGTTACCCTTCCCAATGGTGTGGCGAGCAACAGTTTGATCGCATTTTATTAGATGCGCCTTGTTCGGCAACCGGTGTGATTCGTCGCCATCCGGATATTAAATGGTTGCGTCGCGATCGCGATATCCCGGAACTCGCTCAGTTGCAGTCTGAAATCCTTGACGCCATCTGGCCACATTTAAAATCCGGTGGAACCCTGGTTTATGCTACCTGTTCGGTGTTGCCGGAAGAGAATAGCCAGCAGATTAAAGCCTTTTTGCAACGTACTGATGATGCCGTACTTTGCGAAACAGGAACACCTGAGCAACCTGGTAAGCAAAATCTTCCAGGCGCCGAAGACGGTGACGGCTTCTTTTACGCTAAGCTAATCAAAAAGTGATGAGATAACGGGTCGCGACTGATGAAAATTATCATTCTGGGTGCCGGTCAGGTTGGCGGCACGCTGGCGGAAAACCTGGTTGGCGAGAACAACGATATTACCGTTGTCGATACTAATGGTGAGCGTCTGCGGACCTTGCAGGATAAATTTGATCTGCGTGTTGTGCAGGGGCATGGCTCTCATCCACGCGTATTGCGAGAGGCAGGTGCCGACGACGCCGATATGCTGGTTGCTGTAACTAGTTCAGATGAAACTAATATGGTTGCCTGCCAGGTAGCCTACTCACTTTTCAACACCCCTAATCGCATCGCTCGTATCCGCTCGCCGGACTACGTTCGAGATGCTGATAAGCTATTCCATTCTGATGCCGTACCGATTGATCATCTGATCGCGCCAGAGCAGTTGGTTATCGATAATATTTACCGACTGATTGAGTATCCCGGCGCACTGCAGGTGGTGAACTTCGCTGAGGGTAAAGTCAGTCTGGCTGTGGTTAAAGCCTATTATGGTGGCCCGCTGATTGGTAATGCACTTTCGACCATGCGCGAACATATGCCACATATCGATACTCGTGTTGCAGCAATTTTCCGCCACGATCGCCCCATTCGTCCGCAAGGTTCGACCATCGTTGAAGCTGGTGATGAAGTGTTCTTTATTGCCGCTTCACAGCATATCCGCGCGGTGATGAGCGAATTACAACGTCTGGAAAAACCGTATAAGCGGATTATGCTGGTAGGCGGCGGCAATATCGGCGCTGGGCTGGCGCGTCGTCTGGAAAAAGATTACAGCGTCAAACTCATCGAACGTAATCAGCAGCGCGCTGCCGAACTGGCGGAAAAGTTGCAGAATACGATCGTCTTTTTTGGCGATGCGTCGGATCAGGAACTGCTGGCTGAAGAACATATTGATCAAGTTGATCTGTTTATTGCCGTCACCAACGATGACGAAGCCAATATCATGTCCGCCATGCTTGCCAAACGTATGGGGGCGAAAAAGGTGATGGTGTTGATCCAACGTCGCGCTTATGTGGATCTGGTTCAAGGAAGCGTGATCGATATTGCGATTTCACCGCAACAAGCAACTATATCTGCGTTGCTTAGTCATGTGCGAAAAGCTGATATTGTTGGTGTTTCCTCACTCCGTCGAGGTGTGGCTGAAGCTATTGAAGCTGTTGCTCACGGTGATGAGAGCACTTCTCGTGTTGTTGGTCGGGTTATTGATGAAATTAAACTGCCACCGGGGACAATCATCGGTGCGGTGGTACGCGGAAACGACGTGATGATTGCTAATGATAATTTACGTATTGAGCAAGGCGATCACGTGATTATGTTTCTTACAGATAAAAAGTTTATTACCGACGTCGAACGACTCTTCCAGCCAAGCCCTTTCTTCTTGTAATTAATAAGGCGTCTTATGACGCCCTATTATTTCCCTTTTCTTTTCAAGGATTAATTAAATTCATTCCTGGCAGGAAAATGCCTTAACATTTGTTAGACTTATAAATGTTAGCTTCATAGGGAGAAAGACATGAGCATTATTAAAGAATTTCGCGAATTTGCGATGCGCGGGAATGTAGTGGATTTGGCTGTAGGTGTCATTATCGGCGCCGCATTCGGTAAGATCGTCTCTTCACTGGTTGCTGATATCATCATGCCGCCACTGGGTTTATTAATTGGCGGGATCGACTTTAAACAGTTTGCTGTCACATTACGCGATGCGCAGGGGGATGTACCCGCTGTTGTTATGCATTACGGCGTCTTCATTCAAAACGTATTTGATTTTCTGATTGTGGCCTTTGCCATCTTTATGGCGATTAAGCTAATCAACAAACTGAATCGGAAAAAAGAAGAACCGGCGGCGGCTCCAGCACCGACTAAAGAAGAAGTATTACTGACAGAAATTCGTGATTTGCTGAAAGAGCAGAATAACCGCTCTTAACAAGCGCCAGAAAGCAGAAGGCCAGTGGTAAAAAAGCGATTCACTTTCTTGCCACTGGCCTCCCAGTTCCCCCGATTGCCATGTTTTCCTTTTCGCATATAGCTGCCTTTCCCTTTTTTATTTTTCTCTACGCGTTGTCTGAACAGGGGGTCATGCAGTAATGCTTCTATCGCATTATCCTTTATCTGCCCTTTCGTATGCTGATATCGGCTCATAAAAACTCCAATTGATTATTTTACGGCGCGAGTGTAATCCTGCCAGTGCAAAAAATCAACAGCCACTCTTAACGCCACTCGCCCCTTGTTCAAGAGCTTCAAGAATCGAGCAATAAACACTGCTATGGGCGGTCCCACAACAGGCATCGTTAAGGCGTTGCAAGGAACGCTGCATACTCTGCAACTCGGCTATCCGTGCTTCGACTTCCTGCAATCTTTCCTGCACAATGCCTTTTGACTCCTGACAGGTATGGTGCTCAGGATCGATACGGATCGACAGCAACTCGCGGATCGACTCCAGACTGAAACCTAGTTGTCTGGCATGGCGGATAAATTTCAATCGCTGGAGATCGCTTTCGGTATACAGGCGAAACCCACCTTCGGTACGCACTTCATGCTCCATCATCTGCTGCTTTTCGTAATAACGAATCGTGTCGGGTGTTACTTCCGCCATTTTTGCCAGCTCACCAATGCGATACATACATACTCCACTAGTTATCGTTGATTTTGTCCAACAACTTGTCAGCATACTCACCACGTAAAAACTCGGTGCTCAATCCTGCTTGTCGCAGCTTTAACTCCAGTAATAACAACCGACGACTAACTTCATGATATTGCGGATCGTCATGATGAATACCTTTGAGGATATCCAGAAGTTGAATTGCCTCCTTTCGTTGCTCAAGTTCTGGCGGTAAGCAACCTGCATTCTTCAACAAGCGATACCCCGCACGTAATTCCGGTGGCACGTGGGAATCATCATCAAGTATCAATGGCTCGCCGCTACCGGGCAGGTTATCAAACTCACCTTTCGCTTGCGCTTCTGATATATGGCGCTCTGCCCACTGGTCAAGTAACCACATAAATACTCCAGGGGATGAACAAAAAGAGTACAGCTATTGTAGATAAGTGGGGATACTGCGGGTATAAAAAAACCCGCCGGGGCGGGTTTTTTTACGTTGCTTCAGATTACTCTGCAGCAGCTTCTGCTTTCTCTGAACGATCAACCAGCTCGATGTAAGCCATCGGCGCGTTGTCGCCTGCACGGAAACCACACTTCAGAATACGAGTGTAACCACCGGCACGGCTCGCGAAACGCGGGCCCAGTTCGTTAAACAGTTTTGCCACGATCTCGTTATCACGAGTACGGGCGAATGCCAGACGACGATTAGCAACGCTATCAGTCTTGGCAAGAGTAATCAGCGGCTCAACTACGCGGCGCAGCTCTTTCGCTTTAGGCAGAGTCGTCTTGATGATTTCATGACGAACCAGTGAACCTGCCATATTGCGGAACATAGCCTGGCGATGGCTGCTGTTGCGGTTCAGTTGACGACCACTCTTACGATGGCGCATGACCTTATCCTTCTCAGTAAAACCTTAACCTGTGATCCGGTTACTCGTCAGCGATGCTTGCCGGTGGCCAGTTTTCCAGGCGCATACCCAGAGACAGTCCACGGGAAGCCAGCACGTCTTTAATCTCAGTAAGAGATTTTTTACCAAGGTTAGGCGTTTTAAGGAGCTCAACCTCGGTACGCTGTACCAGATCACCGATATAGTGGATAGCTTCTGCTTTAAGGCAGTTAGCAGAGCGGACAGTCAATTCCAGATCGTCAACAGGGCGCAGCAGGATCGGATCGAACTCTGGTTTCTCTTCTTTCACTTCCGGCTGACGTACATCACGTAAGTCAACGAAAGCTTCCAGTTGTTCAGCCAGAATGGTTGCCGCACGACGAATCGCCTCTTCAGGATCGATTGTGCCGTTGGTTTCCATTTCGATGACCAGCTTGTCCAGGTCGGTACGCTGTTCTACACGCGCTGCTTCAACATTGTAGGCAATACGCTCTACAGGGCTGTAGCATGCGTCGACCAGCAGACGGCCGATTGGGCGCTCATCTTCTTCCGAATGAATTCGGGTAGAAGCCGGCACATAACCACGACCGCGCTGAACTTTGATACGCATGCTAATAGACGCGTTCTCATCGGTCAGGTGGCAGATCACGTGCTGCGGCTTGACGATTTCGACATCACCGTCGTGGGTGATATCGGCTGCAGTCACAGGGCCAATGCCAGATTTATTCAAGGTAAGAATAACTTCATCTTTGCCCTGAACTCTCACCGCCAGCCCTTTCAGGTTGAGCAGGATTTCCAGGATATCTTCCTGAACGCCTTCTTTGGTGCTGTACTCATGTAGTACACCATCAATCTCAACCTCGGTCACCGCGCAACCCGGCATCGATGAGAGCAGAATACGGCGCAGTGCGTTACCCAGAGTATGGCCAAAGCCACGCTCTAAAGGCTCAAGGGTCACCTTGGCGTGCGTCGAACTCACTTGCTCGATATCAACCAGGCGCGGTTTTAGAAACTCTGTCACAGAACCCTGCATTGTGTCCTCTCTTTGGTACTAAGCTTTACTTGGAGTAAAGCTCGACGATCAGGTGTTCGTTAATGTCCGCAGACAGATCAGAACGCTCCGGCTTACGCTTAAACGTACCTTCCATCTTGCCAGCATCAACTTCCAGCCAGGTTGGCTTTTCACGCTGCTCAGCCAGCTCCAGAGCGGCTTTCACGCGAGACTGCTTCTTCGCTTTCTCACGAATGCTTACAACGTCATTCGGACTAACCTGATAAGAAGCGATGTTAACAACACGACCGTTTACCATAATTGCTTTATGGCTAACCAGCTGACGTGCTTCTGCACGAGTGGCACCGAAGCCCATACGGTATACAACGTTGTCCAGACGACCTTCCAGCAGAGCCAACAGGTTTTCACCGGTGTTGCCTTTCAGACGTGCTGCTTCTTTATAGTAGTTACGGAACTGACGCTCCAGCACACCATAGATACGGCGAACTTTTTGCTTTTCACGCAACTGCACACCATAGTCAGACAGACGCGGTTTACGCGCACCGTGCTGGCCAGGAGCTTGTTCAATTTTACACTTGGTATCGATCGCGCGAACGCCAGACTTAAGGAATAAGTCGGTGCCCTCACGACGGCTCAGCTTGAGCTTAGGACCCAAATATCTTGCCATTTTCTTTCTCCAACAAACCTGGAAAACGAAGCGTTATACGCGACGTTTTTTCGGCGGACGACAACCGTTATGAGGGATCGGAGTCACATCAGTAATGTTAGTGATGCGGAAACCTGCGGCGTTCAGAGCACGAATAGTAGATTCGCGGCCTGGACCCGGACCTTTAACCATAACTTCCAGATTCTTGATGCCGTATTCTTTCACGGCGTCAGCGCAACGCTCTGCTGCAACCTGAGCTGCAAACGGAGTGGATTTGCGAGAACCACGGAAACCGGAACCACCGGCAGTTGCCCAACCCAACGCGTTACCCTGACGATCAGTGATAGTCACGATGGTGTTGTTGAAAGAAGCATGGATATGAGCCACGCCGTCAGAGACTTGTTTTCTTACACGTTTACGTGCACGAATTGGTGCCTTTGCCATTATTCAATCACCCCGATTATTTCTTGATCGGTTTGCGCGGACCCTTACGGGTACGTGCGTTGGTCTTGGTACGCTGACCGCGAACCGGGAGACCACGACGATGACGCAAACCGCGATAGCAACCAAGATCCATCAGGCGCTTGATGCTCATGCTGATTTCACGGCGCAGATCACCTTCAACGACAAATTTGGCAACTTCGTCACGCAGCGTGTCGATTTGTCCTTCAGACAGCTCACTGATCTTAACATCTTCAGCGATACCCGCTGCAGCCAGGATGGCTTTGGAACGGGTCTTGCCGACGCCATAAATCGAAGTTAATGCGATTACGGCATGCTTATGATCAGGAATGTTAATGCCTGCTATACGGGCCACTATGCACTCCTACTATTTAATATGTACGTTCCATGCTGAAAAGCCCGTTTTCAGGATACTCAAATGGAAACGCACAGACATACAAAAGATTGGCTGGCTAATCTAGCCAGCTCAACCCAACTTTGCAAGAAAAATATGCGAATAAATCAGCCTTGGCGCTGTTTATGCTTCGGCTCGGCACTGCAAATCACACGGATGACACCATCACGCTTAACGATTTTGCAGTTACGGCATAATTTCTTGACGGAAGCACGAACTTTCATTTTTACTCTCCGTAACTTCTCGGGCGACCAATTATCGGCCGTAGCCTTTCAGGTTCGCCTTCTTCAATGCAGACTCATACTGACTGGACATCATCAGAGTTTGCACTTGAGCCATAAAGTCCATAATCACGACAACAACGATAAGCAGTGAGGTTCCACCGAAGTAGAACGGTACTTTCATTGCATCACGCATGAACTCCGGGATCAGGCAGATAAAGGTAATGTACAGCGCACCAACCAGGGTCAGGCGGGTCATTACTTTATCGATATACTTCGCCGTTTGCTCTCCCGGACGAATTCCTGGTACAAATGCACCGGACTTCTTCAGGTTATCTGCTGTTTCACGCGGGTTGAAAACCAACGCCGTGTAGAAGAAACAGAAGAAGATGATTGCAGACGCATAGAGTAACACATAAAGCGGTTGCCCAGGCTGCAAATACAGCGAAATTGTTGTCAGCCAGTTCCAACCAGTACCGCCCCCGAACCATGACGCGATGGTCGCCGGGAACAGAATAATACTGGAAGCGAAGATTGCCGGGATTACCCCCGCCATATTCACTTTCAGCGGTAAATGTGTGCTCTGTGCAGCATAGACACGACGACCTTGCTGACGTTTTGCGTAGTTTACCACAATGCGGCGTTGACCACGCTCAACAAATACAACAAAGAACGTCACTGCAAATACTAATACTGCAACCAACAGCAACACGAGGAAGTGCAGGTCGCCTTGACGCGCTTGCTCGATAGTATGGGCAATGGCTGGCGGGAGTCCCGCAACAATACCGGCGAAGATAATGATTGAAATACCGTTGCCGATACCTCGTTCAGTGATCTGTTCGCCCAACCACATCAGGAACATTGTTCCTGTGACCAGACTTACAACAGCGGTGAAGTAGAATGCAAAGCCCGGGTTAATAACCAGGCCTTGCATACCAGGCATATTCGGCAGACCGGTAGCAATACCGATCGACTGGAATATTGCCAGCACCAGAGTACCGTAACGGGTGTACTGGCTGATCTTACGACGGCCAGACTCCCCTTCTTTCTTAATTTCTGCCAGCGTTGGGTGAACCACCGTCAGCAGCTGGATAATGATCGACGCCGAAATATACGGCATGATCCCCAGAGCAAAGATAGAAGCACGGCTGAGAGCACCACCAGAGAACATGTTAAACATTTCAATGATGGTGCCTCGCTGTTGCTCAAGCAGTTTGGCAAGTACAGCGGCATCAATACCAGGGATCGGAATAAAAGAGCCAATACGGAACACAATCAGCGCACCGATAACAAACAGCAGTCTGCGTTTCAGCTCGCCTAAGCCACCTTTGGCACTTTGAAAATCTAATCCCGGTTGTTTAGCCATCTGCTACTTATTCCTCGATTTTACCGCCAGCAGCTTCGATAGCAGCACGAGCGCCTTTAGTAACACGCAGGCCACGAACAGTTACCGGAGTAGTTACTTCGCCAGCCAGGATCACTTTCGCGAACTCGATCTGGATACCGATAATGTTAGCCGCTTTCAGCGTGTTCAGGTCTACAACACCGCCTTCTACTTTAGCCAGGTCAGACAGACGAACTTCGGCTGTAATCGCTGCTTTACGAGAAGTGAAGCCGAATTTCGGCAAACGACGGTACAGAGGCATCTGACCACCTTCGAAACCGCGACGTACGCCACCGCCAGAACGAGACTTCTGACCTTTGTGACCACGACCACCGGTTTTACCGAGGCCAGAACCGATACCACGACCCAGGCGTTTACCCGCCTTTTTGGAGCCTTCGGCCGGAGACAGAGTATTTAAACGCATCTCTTACTCCTCAACTTTAACCATGAAGGAAACCGCGTTGATCATACCGCGAATAGCAGGAGTATCCTCGCGCTCTACGGTGTGACCAATACGACGCAGACCCAGGCCAAGCAGCGTTGCCTTGTGTTTCGGCAGACGACCGATTGCACTGCGGGTTTGAGTAATTTTAATAGTCTTTGCCATGGTTTATTTCCCCAGAATTTCTTCAACGGATTTACCACGCTTGGCAGCGACCATTTCTGGAGAACTCATATTTTCCAGGCCGTCAATAGTTGCACGAACCACGTTGATCGGGTTGGTGGAACCATATGCTTTAGCCAGAACGTTATGAACCCCAGCGACTTCCAGAACGGCGCGCATTGCACCACCGGCGATGATACCGGTACCTTCGGAAGCCGGCTGCATGAATACGCGAGAACCCGTGTGAACACCTTTAACAGGGTGTTGCAGAGTGCCGTTATTCAGCGCGACATTAATCATATTGCGACGGGCTTTTTCCATCGCTTTCTGGATCGCTGCTGGAACTTCACGCGCTTTACCGTAACCAAAACCAACGCGACCGTTACCATCGCCAACTACAGTCAGAGCTGTGAAGGAGAAAATACGACCACCTTTAACGGTTTTAGATACGCGGTTTACCGCGATCAGCTTTTCCTGCAGTTCGCCAGCTTGTTTTTCGATGTGAGCCATCTTACACCTCTACCTTAGAACTGAAGGCCAGCTTCACGGGCAGCATCTGCCAGTGCCTGGACACGACCATGATATTGGAACCCGGAACGGTCAAAGGATACATCTTTGATGCCTTTTTCCAGAGCGCGTTCAGCGACAGCTTTACCCACAGCTGCAGCCGCGTCTTTGTTACCGGTGTACTTCAGTTGTTCAGCGATAGCTTTTTCTACAGTAGAAGCAGCTACCAGAACTTCAGAACCGTTCGGTGCAATTACCTGTGCGTAAATGTGACGCGGGGTACGATGTACCACCAGGCGAGTTGCGCCCAGCTCCTGGAGCTTGCGGCGTGCGCGGGTCGCACGACGGATACGAGCAGATTTCTTATCCATAGTGTTACCTTACTTCTTCTTAGCCTCTTTGGTACGCACGACTTCGTCGGCGTAACGAACACCCTTGCCTTTGTAAGGCTCAGGACGACGGTAGGCGCGCAGATCCGCTGCAACCTGGCCGATCACCTGCTTATCAGCGCCTTTCAGCACGATTTCAGTCTGAGTCGGACATTCAGCAGTGATACCCGCAGGCAGCTGATGGTCAACAGGATGAGAGAAACCCAGAGACAGGTTAATCACATTGCCTTTAACCGCTGCACGGTAACCTACACCAACCAGCTGCAGCTTCTTAGTGAAGCCTTCGGTAACACCGATAACCATTGAGTTCAGCAGGGCACGCGCGGTACCAGCCTGAGCCCAACCGTCTGCGTAACCATCACGCGGACCGAAGGTCAGGGTATTATCTGCATGTTTAACTTCAACAGCATCGTTGAGAGTACGAGTCAGCTCGCCGTTTTTACCTTTGATCGTAATAACCTGACCGTTGATTTTTACGTCAACGCCGGCAGGAACAACGACCGGTGCTTTAGCAACACGAGACATTTTTTCCTCCGATTAGGCTACGTAGCAGATAATTTCGCCACCAAGACCAGCCTGGCGCGCTGCACGATCAGTCATAACACCTTTAGAGGTAGAAACAACTGCGATACCCAGACCCGCCATAACTTTCGGCAGCTCATCTTTACGTTTATAGATGCGCAGACCTGGGCGGCTGACACGCTGAATGCTTTCTACAACAGCTTTGCCCTGGAAATACTTAAGAGTCAGTTCCAGTTCAGGCTTGGTGTCGCCTTCAACTTTAAAATCTTCAATAAAACCTTCTTCCTTCAGCACGTTGGCGATTGCCACTTTCAGCTTGGAGGAAGGCATGGTGACCGCAGCTTTGTTCGCGGCCTGACCGTTACGGATACGGGTCAGCATATCCGCGATCGGATCTTGCATGCTCATCTGTCTTTACTCCCGTGATTCAATTGGTGACAATTACCAGCTAGCCTTTTTCAGACCCGGGATTTCACCGCGCATAGCGGCTTCACGGACCTTAATACGGCTCAACCCGAACTTCCGCAGGAAACCATGCGGACGACCTGTTTGACGGCAGCGGTTACGCTGACGAGACGGGCTGGAATCACGCGGCAGAGTCTGCAGCTTGAGAACAGCGTTCCAACGATCTTCGTCGGAAGCGTTCACATCAGAGATGATCGCTTTCAGTTCAGCGCGTTTCGCGAAGTATTTATCAGCTAAAGCTACGCGTTTTACTTCGCGTGCTTTCATTGATTGCTTAGCCATTTAGTAACCCTACCTTACTTGCGGAACGGGAAGTCAAAGGCAGCCAGCAGAGCGCGGCCTTCTTCGTCAGATTTCGCAGTAGTGGTAATGGTAATATCCAAACCACGAACGCGGTCGACTTTATCGTAGTCGATTTCTGGGAAGATGATCTGCTCACGGACACCCATGCTGTAGTTACCACGACCGTCGAAAGACTTAGCGGACAGGCCACGGAAGTCACGGATACGAGGTACAGCAATAGTGATCAGGCGCTCAAAGAACTCCCACATGCGTTCGCCACGCAGAGTTACTTTACAGCCGATCGGATAGCCCTGACGGATTTTGAAGCCTGCAACAGATTTGCGTGCTTTGGTGATCAGCGGTTTTTGACCGGAGATTGCTGCCAGGTCTGCTGCTGCGTTATCCAGCAGTTTTTTGTCAGCGATCGCTTCACCAACACCCATGTTCAGGGTGATCTTCTCGACCCGAGGGACTTGCATGACAGAATTGTAGTTAAACTCAGTCATGAGTTTTTTAACTACTTCGTCTTTGTAGTAATCATGCAGTTTCGCCATCGTACTACTCCAAATTACTTGATAGTTTCGCTGTTAGACTTGAAGAAACGGACTTTTTTACCGTCTTCGAATCTAAAGCCTACACGGTCAGCCTTGCCGGTTGCCGCATTGAAGATTGCTACGTTGGAAACCTGAATAGCGGCTTCTTTTTCAACGATGCCACCCGGTTGGTTCAGGGCCGGAACCGGCTTCTGATGTTTCTTAACCAGGTTGATACCTTCAACAATGACCTTGCCGGAAGACAGGACATTCTTAACTTTACCGCGTTTACCTTTATCTTTACCGGTTAACACGATAACTTCGTCATCACGACGGATTTTCGCTGCCATGATTCGCTCCTTAGAGTACTTCTGGTGCCAGAGAGATAATTTTCATGAACTTCTCACTACGAAGCTCACGAGTTACCGGCCCAAAAATACGCGTACCGATAGGCTGCTCGCTGTTGTTGTTCAGAAGAACACAAGCATTACCATCGAAGCGAATGACAGAACCGTCCGGGCGACGAACACCCTTCTTGGTGCGCACCACTACCGCCTTCAGCACATCACCTTTTTTGACCTTACCACGCGGAATTGCTTCTTTGATGGTGATCTTGATGATGTCGCCTACGCCTGCGTAGCGACGGTGCGAGCCACCCAGAACCTTGATACACATTACGCGACGTGCACCGGAGTTGTCGGCGACGTTCAGCATAGTCTGTTCTTGGATCATTTTAGTGCTCCGCTAATGTCAACTACTACTGAGACCCGAAAATCAGGTCGTTAAAAATCCCCATATCGAGGGCGCGGCATTATAACACCGCTTCAAGGATATGGGTAGAAAAAATAAACGGCTCATTTCTGAGCCGTTTATTCGTATCGAGAGAGTGTACTGTATTACAGAACCGCTTTCTCTACAACGCGAACCAGCGTCCAGGATTTAGTCTTGGACAGCGGACGGCATTCGCGGATTTCAACCACGTCACCGATACCGCATTCGTTGTTCTCGTCATGTACGTGCAGTTTGGTCGTACGCTTGATGAATTTACCGTAGATCGGGTGTTTCACAAAACGTTCGATAGCAACAACAATGGATTTCTCCATTTTGTCGCTAACAACGCGACCTTGCAGAGTACGGATTTTATCGGTCATTACGCACCCGCCTTCTCGTTCAGTAAAGTCTTAACGCGTGCGACATCGCGACGCACTTGCTTCAACAGGTGAGACTGTTGCAGCTGGCCACTTGCAGCCTGCATACGCAGGTTGAACTGCTCACGCAGCAGGTTCAGCAGCTCGGTGTTCAGCTCTTCAACGCTCTTCTCACGCAGCTCTTTTGCTTTCATTACATCACCGTCTTAGTTACAAAGGTGGTTTTAATCGGCAGTTTCGCTGCTGCCAGCTTGAATGCTTCACGGGCCAGCTCTTCCGGAACACCGTCCATTTCATACAGGACTTTACCCGGCTGAATCAAGGCAACCCAATACTCCACGTTACCTTTACCTTTACCCATACGCACTGCCAGCGGCTTTTCAGTGATCGGTTTGTCCGGGAACACACGGATCCAGATCTTACCTTGACGCTTAACTGCACGGGTCATAGCACGACGTGCTGCTTCGATCTGACGGGCAGTCAGACGACCACGGCCAACAGCTTTCAGACCGAAGCTGCCGAAGCTAACATCCGTACCCTGCGCCAGACCGCGGTTACGGCCTTTGTGCATTTTACGGAATTTTGTACGCTTTGGTTGTAACATCAGCGACGCTCCTTATTTACGGCCTTTACGCTGCTGCTTTTTAGGCTGAGCAGCCGGTTTTTCCGGTTGTTCAACAGCAGCCATACCACCCAGGATCTCGCCTTTGAAGATCCACACTTTAACGCCGATTACACCGTAAGTGGTGTGCGCTTCAGAGGTGTTGTAGTCGATGTCAGCACGCAGAGTGTGCAGCGGTACGCGACCTTCGCGGTACCATTCGGTACGTGCGATTTCCGCGCCGCCCAGACGGCCGCTAACTTCAACTTTAATACCTTTAGCGCCCAGACGCATTGCGTTCTGTACAGCACGCTTCATAGCACGACGGAACATAACGCGACGTTCCAGCTGAGAAGTGATGCTGTCAGCAACCAGTTTTGCGTCCAGTTCAGGCTTACGAACTTCGGCGATGTTGATCTGTGCAGGAACGCCAGCGATGTCCGCTACGACCTTACGCAGTTTTTCTACGTCTTCACCTTTTTTACCGATAACGATACCCGGGCGAGCAGTGTGAATGGTTACACGGATGCTCTTAGCCGGACGCTCGATAACGATACGAGATACGGACGCTTTAGCCAGTTCCTTAGTCAGGTACTGACGTACTTTAAAATCGCTGTCCAGGTTGTCAGCGAATTCTTTGGTGTTCGCAAACCAGGTAGAGTTCCATGGTTTTACAATACCCAGGCGAATACCATTAGGATGTACTTTCTGACCCATTGCTAGTCTCCAGAGTCTCAGCGATCGGACACAACCACAGTGATGTGGCTGGTGCGCTTCAGGATGCGATCTGCACGACCTTTTGCACGCGGCATAATGCGCTTCATGCTCGGGCCTTCGTCTACGAAAATTTTCGTAACTTTCAGATCGTCAATGTCAGCGCCATCGTTGTGTTCAGCGTTAGCAATGGCAGATTCCAGAACTTTCTTGACCAGTACAGCCGCTTTCTTGTTGGTGTAGGTCAAAATATCCAGAGCCTGCGACACTTTCTTACCGCGAATCAGGTCAGCAACAAGGCGAACCTTCTGAGCAGAAGAACGAGCATGGCGATGTTTAGCGATAGTTTCCATCTCTTCCTCCTACCTTATTTCTTCTTCGCTTTTTTATCAGCAGCGTGGCCGCGATAAGTACGAGTCGGTGCGAATTCACCCAGTTTGTGACCGACCATTTCGTCGGTTACAAATACCGGAACGTGCTGACGACCATTATGGACAGCGATGGTCAAACCGATCATGTTAGGAAAGATCGTTGAACGACGGGACCAAGTGCGCAGGGGCTTCTTGTCTCCGCTTTCCACCGCTTTCTCTACCTTCTTCAGCAAGTGCAGGTCAATAAAAGGACCTTTCTTGAGAGAACGTGGCATGGCTTATCCTCTAAAATTATTTGCTACGGCGACGTACGATGAATTTATCAGTACGCTTGTTGCTGCGGGTCTTCTTACCTTTGGTCTGAACGCCCCACGGAGTTACCGGGTGCTTACCAAAGTTACGACCTTCACCACCACCATGTGGGTGGTCTACCGGGTTCATCGCGGTACCGCGAACGGTCGGACGAACACCACGCCAGCGTGCAGCACCTGCTTTACCCAGAACGCGCAGCATATGCTCAGCATTGCCAACTTCGCCCAGAGTTGCACGGCAGTCTGCTTCTACTTTACGCATTTCACCAGAACGCAGACGCAGGGTGACATAAGCACCATCACGAGCAACGATCTGAACGTAAGTACCAGCGGAACGTGCCAGCTGACCGCCTTTACCTGGTTTCATTTCTACGTTATGAACAGTAGAACCAACCGGGATGTTGCGCATCGGCAGGGTGTTACCTGGTTTGATTGCAGCATCAACGCCAGACTGAATCTGGTCGCCAGCTTTCAGGCCTTTAGGGGCCAGGATGTAACGGCGTTCACCGTCTTTGTACAGAACCAGCGCGATGTTCGCGGAACGGTTCGGATCGTACTCAAGACGTTCAACAACTGCCGGGATACCGTCTTTGTTGCGTTTGAAGTCAACAATACGGTAAGCCTGCTTGTGGCCACCACCGATATGACGAGTGGTGATACGGCCATTGTTGTTACGACCACCGGATTTGCTGTTTTTTTCCAGCAACGGAGCAAAAGGTTTGCCCTTGTGCAGCTCAGGGTTAACCACTTTAACAACGTGGCGACGACCCGGAGATGTCGGTTTACATTTAACAACTGCCATTGTATTACTCCTCCGACTTACTCAGCGCCGCCAACGAAGTCCAGATTCTGGCCTTCTTTCAGGGTGACGTAAGCTTTTTTCCAGTCGCTACGACGACCGATACGCTGTCCGTGACGTTTAACTTTCCCTTTAACGACCAGGGTGTTAACGACTTCGACTTCGACTTCAAACAGTTTCTGCACAGCAGCTTTGATTTCTGCTTTGGTCGCGTCTTTAGCAACTTTGAGTACGATGGTGTTGGATTTTTCCATCGCAGTAGACGCTTTTTCAGAAACGTGCGGTGCACGCAGCACCTTCAGCAGACGTTCTTCACGAATCATGCCAGCATCTCCTCAACTTGCTTAACAGCATCAGCAGTCATTACGACTTTGTCGAAGGCGATCAGGCTAACCGGGTCGATACCAGTTGCATCGCGTACGTCAACCTTGTGCAGGTTGCGCGCAGCCAGGAACAGGTTTTCGTCCAGCTCACCGGTGATGATCAGCACATCTTCCAGAGCCATGTCTTTCAGTTTCTGTGCCAGCAGCTTAGTTTTCGGCGCTTCTACAGAGAACTTCTCGACAACGATCAGACGATCCTGACGTACCAGTTCGGACAGGATGCTTTTCAGCGCGCCGCGGTACATCTTCTTGTTAACTTTTTGACTGTGGTCCTGCGGACGAGCAGCGAAGGTCACGCCACCAGAACGCCAAATCGGGCTCTTGATAGAACCAGAACGCGCACGGCCGGTGCCTTTCTGGCGCCACGGTTTTTTACCGGAACCAGTTACTTCAGCACGAGTCTTCTGAGCACGAGTACCCTGACGAGCACCAGCTGCATAAGCAACAACAACCTGGTGAACCAGCGCTTCGTTGAAATCACGACCGAAGGTAGTTTCGGAAACAGTCAGCGCGCTCTGCGCGTCTTTCAATACTAATTCCATTGCTATCTCCTTACGCCTTCACAGCTGGTTTAACGATCAGGTCGCTACCGGTTGCACCCGGGACAGCACCTTTAACCAGCAGCAGGTTGCGCTCAGCGTCAACGCGTACTACGTCAAGGCTCTGAACGGTTACACGTTCGTTACCCATCTGACCTGCCATTTTCTTGCCTTTGAACACTTTGCCCGGAGTCTGGTTCTGACCGATAGAACCCGGAACGCGGTGAGACAAGGAGTTACCGTGAGTAGCGTCCTGGGTACGGAAGTTCCAGCGCTTAACGGTACCTGCGAAACCTTTACCTTTAGAGGTGCCAGTTACGTCAACTTTTTTAACGTCAGCAAACAGTTCAACGCTAATGCTCTGACCTACAGTGAACTCTTCGCCTTCAGCCAGGCGGAATTCCCACAGACCACGGCCAGCTTCTACGCCAGCTTTAGCGAAGTGGCCAGCTTCAGGCTTGGTCACACGGTTAGCTTTTTTAGCACCGGTGGTTACCTGAATAGCACGGTAGCCATCGTTAGCCAGGTCTTTAACCTGAGTAACGCGGTTTGCTTCAACTTCGATTACGGTTACTGGGATAGAAACGCCGTCTTCTGTGAAGATACGGGTCATACCCACTTTTTTACCGACTAAACCAATCATTGTTTCAACCTCTCAATCGCTCAATGACCTGATTAACCCAGGCTGATCTGCACGTCTACACCGGCAGCCAGATCCAGACGCATCAGAGCATCAACGGTTTTCTCGGTTGGCTCAACGATGTCAACCAGACGCAAGTGAGTACGGATTTCGTACTGATCGCGCGCGTCTTTGTTGACGTGCGGAGAGATCAGAACAGTGAAGCGCTCTTTGCGTGTCGGCAGCGGGATCGGACCACGGACCTGCGCACCAGTGCGCTTGGCAGTCTCGACGATTTCCGCGGTTGCTTGATCGATCAGACGATGATCAAACGCTTTCAGGCGGATACGGATTCTTTGGTTCTGCATGAGACCAGAGCTCCAATTATTTTATAAACGAAAATGATTACTCCTCAGACCCATTACGATTGATGGGAGAGTGTAACCGTTCTTACGTAGCTCCCCGATTGGGAGCATTGTTAGGTAGCCAAATTCGGCTAACTGAGGTTCAGATTGAACCTGCTGTCAACTACGACAAGCCCGCGCATTATACATACTTAACCATCGAACGCAAGCGTATTGCTAGTAAAGTAAACAACGGGCAGATTATTGCTGTAACTCATTGAGTGCATTTTTCACTCGCTCTCTTAAACCGGCTTTTTCCTCGCTTTCTCCTGTAGCTGTGCCTTCATCCTCTGAAGACGACGCCTCATTTTCTATCGTGGCATCTTCGTCCGCGTCATCCTCGGCAGGTTCGACGACGACAGGCAATGGCTGTTTTTTGAAGAAATAATGTTGTGTTGATTGTTTATAAGGTGGTGCTTCTTCTACTGAATTTTCCGTTTTAACTATCCATATCGCCCATAACTGCTGGGCATACCCCCCAGCCAACACCATTCCTGCGAACCAAAGGCTTGTCACCAGCGCCCAAATGGCATACTTCGTTTTGCCATGTTGTTGTAGCTGGACAGTTACTCGCTGACCACTTTCTCGCTGCTGATGTGCGGCAAAATAGAATTCAAACATCTTATTTTCCCTTCCCTGTTTCGTCCGGGGAAATATTGGCTTCATCCCGATATAGATACGCGCTCTCCCCTGCCACCTGCCAGAGATGCACCAATGTTGAAGAGCCAACAACGCCGTCAGCTTTTAAGTGATTAATCTTCTGAAATTGCTTAATTTTTTCTACCAGCAGCGGTCGCCATTCTGTCGAGGGTTCAGTCGAAATATGGAGAGCACGATTCAACATTGTTTCCAGCCAAAGAATCTCTTCCTCGCTACTGTCGCGCGTAATTGTGCTTTCACCTTCCGGAGACATTTTCAATAGCAGGAGATAATCACCCGCCCACACCGTCTCAAACCATTTACGCGTTAGCGTCCAGGTCTGCTGCCCTATAAGTACATCTATAGAGTCATCGCCGACCCGAATGACGACGACGGGCAATTTTTTATTTGCGACATTAAGCGACGCTATCCAGGGCAGGTTCTGATCTATTAACGCCTGAAGTGACGCCTTACCACTTTTACAAGTCAGGCCTGCTCTAATAGCGTGGTCGCACCAGGCTGAATCGGCCGGAACATCGTACCCCCACACACCATATAACACGCTTAGCGCATCACTATCGCGCATCACTGTACGGAAAATATCCTGTGTCATCTCTTCTTTTATTGATGGCGCTACTGGCATCAACCACGAAGGAATCGGTAAGGGAGATATAAACGAGGACAGCATCAGCCAACCACCGACAAGAGCAATTACGGTTCCACTCATCCCCCCAGCCCAACACATTTTCCGGCTCCGCTTATCACCCAATGCCCGGTAAATTGTTCGCCATTGTTTTGCCGTGAATGCGCTGGTCTGCTCGCTTTGTTGTAATAAGCAAATTGTTTCGCCTGCCTGCGCCAGCCTTCTGCGATCGCCTCTGCAAAGTGCAGCGATCCGCTTCAGTACCTTACTCGTTAACAGGGCATCGGGCTGGTCGATGTGGTGTCCTTCAAGGATACTTTGTCGAAGTTCGTGTTCTGTCAGTGCTCCTGACGTAATTATTTCAATGCCTCTGGCTTCAACGTAACGTTCAACTTTTCGATTTGATCTGCCAACGAGCAAAAACTGACAATCGGGAATAAGGCTCCTCGCGCGTTGGATATCATCGAGAACACAGCGGTGATTCAGATGAGCATTTTCAACAATAATAAGAGGATTACGGCTTTCCACTTGCTGGAACGTCCGCAGTAATTCCACGCCCATCTCATCTCGCCTCCAGGCGAGATCGCGGCTTCCTTCTTTATTTGCGTTATCGTCAATAACAACCCATGCAGCTTTACCTTGCCAGGACACGGCAAGGCTTAAAGTAATCACTCGACGATGGGTATCATTTTGCAATTGCTTCGCTAACCAGGATTTTCCACTTCCGGCCTCGCCCGACAGATAGCATATCCGCCAGGATCGATTCTCCTCACGAAGCCAGGCAAGGATAACTTCTCTTCTTGTAGACATAATACTTCCTGTATTAATAATCGATTATCCTTAATCATAAAAATAACGAATGCATTTATTGATATTAATGCGTTAACTGAATATAAATAAATTTCGCTTGATTCATTCAACCAGCATTAATACTATTTATAGTAACGTCAATATACAACCCACCCAATTTATTTTATTAGAATATATATCGTGCCAACCCTACCTTTCTCCTTCCATCTGGCAATTCATAATAGACGCACAGTCATTTATATATTGATGATATCCATAAGTGTGGTGGCGGTTATTTTTAATATAAATTATTTCCACACAAACCTGGTCAAAAATGAACAAATCATTAACCAACCAGGTGGCGCATTTAAATCTGATTTCAACCTTGCGGGTTTATGGCGTAATGGCAGTAACGCGGGTATAAAAGACACGCATCTGATTTCTGCCCAACAAGAAACGCCAAAGCTTTCTGTCGTACTCAGTGGTATCATTCTGACGTCTAATGATGAGACATCTTATGTTTTAGTTAATGAAGGCGCAGAACAAAAGCGATATGCCCTGAACGATGCCCTGGAGTCAGCACCGGCAACATTCATCCGAAAAATAAATAAAACCAGCGTGGTTTTTGAAACTCACGGACAGTTCGAAAAAGTCACGCTTCATCCGGGATTACCGGACGTTATCGAGCAACCTGACTCTGATACTCAAAGTGTGCTCGCAGATTTTATTATCGCGACGCCTATTCGTGACGGGGATCAATTATTTGGCCTTCGATTGAATCCGCGTAAAGGGCGCGATGCATTTGCTACCAGCTTACTGCAACCTGGCGATGTCGCCCTTAGAATCAACAATCTTTCACTGACCCTCCCTGATGAGGTTTCCCAGGCATTAAGTTTACTGCTAACCCAACAGAGCGCTCAGTTTACAATTCGTCGCAACGGCGTACCCCGCTTGATAAATGTTTCCGTCAGGGAACTTACTGGAATGAATGGACAGAGTGATGAAGGGATTAAATAAAATCACATGTTGCCTGTTGGCGGCGCTACTTATGCCTTCCGTCGGGCATACTGAGAACGAACAATACGGGGCCAATTTCAATAATGCTGATATCCGTCAGTTCGTGGAAATTGTAAGCCAGCATCTGGGTAAAACAATTCTGATTGATCCCTCGGTTCAAGGAACCATTTCCGTACGCAGCAATGATACGTTTAGTCAGCAAGAGTACTACCAGTTCTTTTTGAGCATTCTTGATCTTTACGGCTATTCCGTGATCACGCTGGACAATGGTTTTCTGAAAGTGGTGCGCTCAGCTAATGTAAAAACATCGCCAGGAATGATTGCTGACAGTTATCGTCCAGGCATAGGTGATGAGTTGGTCACCCGAATCGTACCGCTTGAGAACGTTCCTGCTCGTGACCTGGCTCCCCTGCTGCGTCAAATGATGGATGGCGGCAGCGTCGGTAACGTTGTGCATTATGAACCCTCCAACGTTCTCATTCTGACCGGTCGTGCCTCCACCATTAATAAACTGATTGAAGTGATAAAGCGCGTTGATGTCATCGGCACAGAGAAGCAGCAAATTATTCATCTGGAATACGCGTCAGCGGAAGATCTCGCCGAGATTCTTAATCAATTAATCAGCGAAAGCCACGGTAAAAGCCAGATGCCTGCCCTCCTTTCCGCGAAGATTGTGGCGGATAAGCGAACCAACTCTCTTATCATCAGCGGGCCGGAAAAAGCACGTCAGCGCATCACCTCATTACTGAAAACACTTGATGTAGAAGAGAGCGAGGAAGGAAATACCCGGGTCTATTACCTGAAATATGCTAAAGCCACAAATCTGGTCGAAGTATTGACCGGCGTTTCCGAAAAGCTGAAAGATGAAAAAGGAAATGCGCGTAAGCCTTCGTCTTCTTCTGCGATGGATAATGTTGCCATTACCGCCGATGAACAGACCAACTCGTTGGTCATTACCGCTGACCAGTCCGTCCAGGAAAAACTCGCCACGGTAATTGCGCGTCTGGATATTCGTCGTGCACAGGTGCTGGTTGAGGCGATCATCGTCGAAGTTCAGGATGGAAATGGACTTAACCTCGGCGTGCAATGGGCGAACAAAAACGTTGGCGCACAGCAATTTACCAATACAGGATTACCGATATTTAACGCTGCGCAAGGTGTGGCTGATTATAAAAAGAATGGCGGGATCACCAGCGCGAATCCTGCCTGGGATATGTTTAGCGCCTACAATGGCATGGCCGCAGGCTTCTTCAATGGCGACTGGGGCGTATTGCTGACTGCGCTGGCTAGTAACAATAAAAATGATATCCTCGCCACCCCGAGCATCGTAACGCTGGATAATAAACTCGCGTCCTTCAACGTTGGTCAGGATGTGCCGGTGCTATCCGGCTCCCAGACCACTTCTGGGGATAACGTCTTTAATACCGTCGAACGCAAAACGGTGGGCACAAAACTCAAAGTCACTCCGCAGGTCAATGAAGGCGACGCGGTACTGCTCGAAATAGAGCAGGAGGTTTCCAGCGTTGACTCTTCGTCTAATTCGACGCTCGGCCCGACATTTAACACCCGAACTATTCAAAACGCCGTGCTGGTCAAAACCGGTGAAACGGTAGTCCTGGGCGGATTGCTGGATGATTTTTCTAAAGAGCAAGTGTCAAAGGTTCCTTTACTTGGCGATATTCCTTTAGTGGGGCAACTCTTCCGCTATACCTCGACCGAGCGCGCCAAACGCAACCTGATGGTATTTATCCGACCGACGATTATCCGTGACGATGATGTTTATCGCTCACTGTCGAAAGATAAATACACCCGCTACCGTCAGGAGCAACAACAACGAATAGACGCGAAATCAAAAGCATTGGTTGGCTCTGAAGATTTACCGGTGCTGGATGAAAACACGTTCAACAGCCCCCCCCCTGTGTCATCGTCGCGGTGAGGCATTCACATGAGAATTCACTCACCATACCCTGCCAGTTGGGCAATGGCACAAAGAGTCGGTTATCTCTATTCAGAGGGGGAGATTATTTATCTCGCCGGTACGCCATTCGAGCAGTTACTCGATATTCAGCGCCAGGTTGGTCAGTGCCATACCATGACCCGCTTGTCGCAGGCTGATTTTGAAGCACGGCTGGAAGCGGTATTCCATCAGAACACTGGTGAGTCGCAACAGATTGCGCAGGATATTGATCAATCCGTCGATCTCCTCTCCCTCTCAGAAGAAATGCCTGCGAATGAAGATCTACTGAATGAAGATTCAGCCGCACCGGTTATCCGTTTAATCAACGCCATTTTAAGTGAGGCTATTAAAGAAACCGCCTCCGACATCCACATAGAAACCTATGAAAAAACAATGTCGATCCGTTTTCGCATTGACGGCGTTCTGCGGACAATTTTACAGCCAAACAAAAAACTGGCAGCGTTGCTTATCTCCCGAATAAAGGTCATGGCTCGGCTTGATATCGCCGAAAAACGTATTCCGCAGGATGGAAGAATCAGTTTGCGTATCGGGCGACGTAACATAGATGTCCGCGTATCCACACTGCCGTCCATCTATGGTGAACGCGCCGTGCTCCGCCTGCTGGATAAAAACAGCCTCCAGCTTTCATTGAACAATCTGGGGATGACGGCTGCGGATAAGCAGGATTTAGAAAATCTCATTCAGCTTCCGCACGGTATTATCCTGGTGACCGGGCCGACAGGTTCCGGTAAAAGCACCACGCTCTACGCCATTCTTTCGGCGCTTAATACCCCTGGCCGCAATATTCTGACGGTAGAAGATCCCGTGGAATATGAACTGGAAGGCATAGGACAAACGCAGGTGAATACCCGAGTGGATATGTCTTTCGCTCGCGGCTTGCGCGCCATTCTTCGCCAGGATCCGGATGTTGTGATGGTTGGGGAAATTCGTGATACAGAAACCGCGCAGATTGCTGTTCAGGCTTCGCTCACCGGCCATCTGGTGCTCTCAACACTCCACACTAACAGCGCATCAGGCGCAGTGACCCGGCTCCGCGACATGGGCGTCGAATCATTTCTACTTTCGTCTTCCCTGGCAGGAATTATCGCGCAACGGCTGGTTCGTCGTCTTTGTCCACAATGCCGACAATTCACTCCAGTATCCCCCCAACAAGCGCAGATGTTTACACATCACCAGCTAACTGTTACTACGATTGGCACTCCCGTAGGCTGTCCTCACTGCCATCAATCCGGCTATCTGGGGCGCATGGCGATCCACGAAATGATGGTTATTACACCGGAATTACGAGCTGCTGTTCATGAAAATGTGGATGAACAAACTCTGGAGCGACTGGTTCGGCAGCAACACAATGCCTTAATCAAAAATGGCCTGCACAAAGTGATAAGTGGAGACACCTCCTGGGATGAAGTGATGCGCGTCGCCAGCGTCACGCTGGAGAGTGAAGCATGAATTATCGCTATCGCGCCATGACCCAGGATGGTCAAAAATTGCAGGGGATCATTGATGCTAACGATGAACGTCAGGCGCGGCTGCGGCTGCGTGAAGAAGGGCTTTTCCTGCTGGATATTCGCCCCCAAAAAAGTTCGGGAGTAAAAACGCGTCGCCCGAGGATTAGCCATAGTGAACTGACGCTTTTCACCCGGCAGTTGGCAACCTTAAGCGCGGCGGCATTACCCCTGGAAGAGAGCCTTGCCGTAATCGGTCAGCAAAGCAGTAATAAACGACTGACTGACGTGTTAAATCAGGTACGTAGCGCCATCCTTGAAGGGCATCCCCTTTCCGATGCATTACAGCATTTTCCCACGCTTTTCGATTCGCTCTACCGTACCCTGGTCAAAGCGGGCGAAAAGAGCGGGCTTCTGGCTCCGGTGTTGGAAAAACTGGCTGATTACAATGAAAACCGGCAGAAAATCCGCAGCAAACTCATTCAGTCGCTGATCTACCCCTGCATGCTCACCACGGTGGCGATTGTGGTCGTGATTATTCTCCTCACTGCTGTCGTGCCCAAAATTACCGAACAGTTCGTGCATATGAAACAGCAACTGCCGCTGAGTACACGCATTCTTTTAGGTCTGAGCGACACGTTGCAACGTACCGGCCCGACATTATTAGCGACGGTGTTTATTGTCGCTGTAGGTTTCTGGCTCTGGTTAAAACGCGGCAATAACCGCCATCGTTTTCATGCCATGCTGCTGCGTGTTGCGCTCATTGGTCCACTGATTTGCGCCATAAACAGTGCACGCTATCTCCGCACCTTAAGTATTTTACAATCCAGCGGAGTCCCTCTGCTTGATGGGATGAATTTATCCACCGAAAGCCTCAGCAACCTCGAAATTCGCCAACGCCTGGCAAATGCGGCAGAGAACGTTCGCCAGGGTAACAGCATTCATCTTTCGCTGGAGCAAACCGCAATCTTCCCGCCAATGATGCTCTACATGGTGGCCTCTGGCGAAAAAAGCGGGCAGCTCGGCACATTAATGGTCAGGGCAGCGGATAACCAGGAGACGCTGCAACAAAACCGAATCGCCTTAACGCTCTCCATCTTCGAACCGGCACTCATTATTACGATGGCACTGATCGTCCTGTTTATCGTCGTCTCGGTACTCCAACCTCTTCTTCAACTTAACTCAATGATTAATTAAGGAAAATATATGCACGCAACGGATAAGCAACGCGGTTTTACATTACTGGAAATTATGGTGGTTATTGTCATCATTGGCGTACTTGCCAGCCTGGTGGTTCCCAACCTGATGGGCAATAAAGAAAAGGCGGATAAACAAAAAGCCGTCAGCGATATCGTGGCGCTGGAAAATGCATTGGATATGTACAAGCTCGACAATCATCGCTATCCAACCACAAATCAGGGGCTTGAATCCTTAGTCGAAGCACCGACGCTGCCACCGCTGGCCGCAAACTATAACAAGGAAGGTTATATCAAGCGTCTGCCTGCCGATCCCTGGGGCAATGATTATGTCCTCGTTAATCCTGGCGAACATGGTGCATACGATCTGCTTTCAGCAGGGCCCGATGGTGAAATGGGAACCGAGGACGACATTACCAACTGGGGTTTGAGCAAGAAGAAAAAATAAGTCAGCGATGAATCAGCAACGCGGGTTTACCCTGCTGGAAATGATGCTGGTGCTGGCGCTGGTCGCTATCACGGCAAGCGTGGTGCTCTTCACATATGGTCGGGAAGATACCGCCAGCACCCGTGCGCGCGAAACAGCAGCGCAATTTACCGCTGCGCTTGAACTGGCCGTCGACCGCGCCACGCTTCACGGGCAGCCGGTCGGTATCCATTTCTCTGATTCAGGCTGGCGTCTTATGGCACCAACCAGAAATTCGTCAAGTTGGCTCTGGATCCCGCTCAAAGAGGATGCGGATGACGATAGCGAAAATCACTGGAGTGATGAAATTGCGATTCACACCCAGCCATTTAAATCGGATGACAGCAGCCAACCGCAGGTGGTGATTCTGGCCGATGGGCAAATCACCCCATTCTCCATATTGATTGCTAACCAGGAGACCGGTGAGCCACTCCTGACACTGGTATGCTCAGGGACATGGCCACTGGATCAAACGCTTGCCAGAGATACCCGGCCATGAACAAACAATCAGGGATGACATTACTTGAAGTCTTACTGGCGATGAGCATTTTCACCACAGTTGCTTTGACCTTAATGAGCAGTATGCAAGGGCAAAGAAATGCCATCGAGCGGATGCGTAACGAGACGCTGGCGTTGTGGATAGCGGATAACCAACTTCAGTTGCAAGATACATTCGACGAGGAAAACACGTCCAGTTCTGGCAAAGAGATAATAAATGGCGAAGAGTGGAACTGGCGCAGCGATATCCACTCAAGCAAAGATGGTACGCTTCTGGAACGCACCATAACCGTTACATTACCCAGCGGTCAGACAACCTCTCTTACGCGTTATCAAAATATCGATAATAAATCCGGGCAGGCGCAAGATGATTAATCGCCAGCAGGGTTTCACATTGCTGGAAGTCATGGCGGCGCTGGCGATTTTCTCAATGCTTAGCGTGCTGGCGTTTATGATTTTTTCGCAAGCTTCCGAGTTGCATCAACGCTCACAGAAAGAAATCCAGCAGTTCAATCAGCTTCAGCGCGCCATCACCATTCTTGATAACGATCTCCTGCAACTTGTCATTCGCCGGAATCGGGGAACGGACAAAATCATAGTTTTGGGTGAAGAGGCCATTTTCACCACTCAGAGTCGCGATCCACAGGCTCCTCTCAATGAAGCGCAAACCTTACAAACAGTTCACTGGTATCTACGAAATCATACGCTCTACCGCGCGGTTCGTACCTCTGTCGATAGCATGAAGGATCAACCCGCCCAGGCAATGCTGGAAAATGTCGAAGGCTTCCTTCTGGAAAGTAACAGCGGGGAAAGCGAGGAGCTTCCCCTCTCCGTCACTCTTCATCTGAATACCCCGCAGTATGGCGCGTTACAGCGTCGTTTTGCTTTGCCGGAGCTATTAACAAGAGAAGAGTCTCCGCAGCAAAACCAGGCCAGGGGCGAATAACATGAATATTGAACAACGTGGCGTCGCGCTGCTCATCGTACTCATGTTACTGGCGCTCATGTCCGCTCTGGCTGCGGATATGACACTGAGTTTTCACAACCAGCTTCAGCGAACTCGCCAGGTAAACCATCACTTACAACGACAATATGATATTGAACTGGCGGAGAAACTCGCTCTTGCCAGCCTCACTCAGGATGTTAAAGATAACGACAGACAGACCACGTTGCAGCAGTACTGGGCGCAGCCACAACAGATACAGCTGGACAATGGCAATACGGTGAAGTGGCAGCTACACGATGCTCAGCACTGTTTCAATCTCAATGCCCTGGCAAAAGTCTCCGACGATCCACTGGCAATCCCGGATTTCCCCGCGCAGGTTTTCGGCGCTTTGCTGATCAACGCGGGAATCGATCGCGCAAACACCGATGAGATCATGCAATCTATCGCCGACTATATCGACGCTGATGATTCGCCACGCTTTCACGGCGCAGAAGACAACTTTTACCAAAGCCAGATGCCACCTCGCCATAGCGCCAATCAGATGCTTTTTCTGACTGGTGAACTCCGTCAGATAAAAGGAATAACCGAGAACGCCTATCAGCGAATTATTCCTTATGTCTGCGTCCTCCCAACCACTGAACTCAATATTAATCTTAATATGTTAACTGAGAATGATATCCCGTTATTAAGAGCATTATTTCTCAACAATATCACGGACGCGGACGCACAGGTCTTATTACAAAAGCGACCAAAGGAAGGCTGGTTAACCACAGATGCATTTCTCTACTGGGCACAGCAGGATTTCTCCGGCGTGAAGCCCTTGGTTTCTCAGGTGAAAGAACATCTCTTTCCCTATAGCCGCTATTTTACGCTGAATACGGAAAGTATCAGCGACGAGCAATCCCAGGGATGGCAGAGCCATATTTTCTTCAACCGTAAACAGCAGAGCGCCCAAATCTATCGGCGTACGCTGCAACTCTATTAATCATAAGGATCGTGATGCCTGAATCGTTGATGGTAATACGTTCTTCCTCGACGCTACGTAAGCAATGGGAGTGGATGACATACTCCGCAGATAGCGTATCTTCAGTACATACGCTCACAGACGATCTTCCGCTGGAGTCGCTGGCCGATCAGCCCGGTGCAGGAAATGTTCATCTTCTGATCCCACCGGAAGGTCTTTTATATCGTTCACTCACGTTGCCCAACGCCAAATACAAACTCACCGCGCAAACATTACAGTGGCTGGCGGAGGAGACGTTACCCGACGCCAGCCAAAACTGGCACTGGACGGTTGTTGATAAACAAAATGACCGAGTGGAAGTGATAGGTATCCAGTCGGAAAAACTCAGTCGTTATCTTGACCGTTTACACACTGCCGGACTAAACGTGACGCGGGTTTTGCCAGATGGTTGTTACCTTCCCTGGAAAGAAGGCTCCTGGACTCTGGTTAACCAGCAAACGAGCTGGCTGATTCGCAGTGCTGCACATGCCTTCAACGAGCTTGATGAACGCTGGTTACAGCATCTTGCCACCCAGTTTTCTCCTGAAAATGTCATCTGTTTTGGCACAGCGGCTCCAGATATTGTGCCGGTCGATTCGCTTATCCAACATGCAGAATCTCCAGCATTACGTTTTTATTCTGCCAATCATTCTCTCCAGCACTACGACATGCTGCATGGTGTTTTTCGCAAACAGAAAACTGTCAGCAGATCGGGAAAATGGCTCGCCAGGCTGGCAGTAAGCAGTCTCATTTTTGCCATTCTCTCTTTTGCTGGTAGTCGGGGAATCGTTCTCTGGCAGACGCTTGGGATTGAAGACCAGCTTCAGCAACAACAGCAGGAAATCTGGCAACAATACTTCCCGCAGATCAAACGAACGCACAACTTTCGTTTTTACTTCAAGCAGCAACTCGCCCAGCAATATCCTGAAGCGGTGCCATTGCTCCATCATTTGCAAACACTCTTACTGGAACATCCTGAACTGCAATTAATGGAAGCCAATTACAGTCAGAAGCAAAAATCACTGATTTTGAAAATAAGTTCGAAAAACGAAGGCAATATTGATCGTTTCTGTGAGTTAACACAGTCCTGGCTTCCGATGGAAAAAACAGAAAAAGATCCGGTCAGTGGTGTATGGACAGTAAGGAGCACAGGGAAATGATTAAATTATGGTGGACTGAAAAATCCCCATCGGAAAAACAAATTATTATAGGGCTGGCGATTCTCTCGCTCTGCGTTTTCTGCTGGCTTGCGGTAATAAAACCTATCGATAACTACATTGCGGATCATCAATCCCGCATACAAAAAATTAAAAAGGATATTAAATGGATGCAAGACCAGGCGAGTGCACATGGATTACTTGACCATCCCACGCTCAGGCAACCGGTCAAAAATATCCTTCTTGAGGAAGCAAAGCGTGAGAATTTAGCTATTACGCTAGAGAATGGCCCGGACGATACGCTGACAATTCATCCTGCCACATTCCCCCTCGAAAACGTCTCCCGCTGGCTGACTACGGCACAGATAACATACGGTATTGTTATTGAGGATCTTCAATTTACCCTTGCCGGAAACGAAGAGATCACCCTCAAGCATTTATCCTTCAGAGGGCAACAATAATGACAATGCTACTGCCGCTCTTCATTCTGGCTGGCTTTATTGCTGGTTACCTGGTGAATGCCGTGGCCTATCACCTCTCGCCTTTGGAGGATAAAACGGCGTTAACTTTTCGCCAGGTTTTGGTTCATTTCAGGCAAAAAAAATATGTCTGGCATGACACGTTGCCTATGGCACTTTGCGTGGTTGCGGCAATCGCCTGCGCCCTGGCACCTTTCATGCCGATCGTGACTGGCGCACTCTTTCTCTACTTCTGCTTCGCACTCACGCTCAGTGTTATTGATTTTCGTACCCAGCTCCTGCCCGACAAACTCACCTTGCCACTGCTCTGGCTTGGCTTGTTATTTAATGCGCAGTCTGGATTAGTTGATTTACATGATGCGATTTACGGCGCGGTAGCTGGATATGGGGTACTGTGGTGTGTTTTCTGGGGGGTGTGGTTTGTATGCCACAAAGAGGGATTAGGTTACGGTGATTTCAAGCTACTGGCCGCAGCAGGGGCGTGGTGTGGTTGGCAAACGCTACCAATGATATTACTTATTGCCTCGCTGGGAGGCATTTTTTACGCCATCGCATCACAACTGTGGCAGCGTCAGACCATCACCACAATTGCATTCGGCCCGTGGCTTGCGCTCGGTAGTATGATAAACCTGACGTATCTGGTCTGGATCTCTTATTAACCGGGAGGAATGTCCCTCCCGACATGGCTTAGCCTTCTTCGCGAATCTGTGCTTGCAAATAATTTTGCAGGCCCATTTTCTGAATCAAATCAAGTTCCGTTTCCAGCCAGTCAATATGGCCTTCTTCATCACGCAGAATTTCTATCATCATATCGCGGCTGACGTAATCATGAACGCTATCGGCATAACCAATTGCCTCGCGTAAATTCTTCGCGCCATCCAGCTCAAGTGCCAGATCAGAACGCAGCATTTCCTCAACATCTTCACCAATGTTTAGTTTTCCCAGATCCTGTAAATTTGGAAGACCTTCCAGAAAAAGAATGCGCTCTATATAACGATCGGCGTGTTTCATCTCATCAATGGATTCATGGTACTCCACATCATTGAGACGTTTGAGCCCCCAGTTTTTAAACATCCGGGCATGGAGAAAGTATTGATTGATTGCGACAAGCTCATTTCCCAACAGTTTGTTGAGATAATTTATAACTTTAGTATCACCTTTCATTTTTTGACTCCTTCGCTTCCACTCTTTGAAGCGTAGAACGGCTTACGAGTAAGTCAAAAAACACACTCCGTTTTATGCGGACTCCTTAAACTCCGGCAGCTGCATTAATTCATCCTCCATCACCTCACGTGCGGCTCTGACACATTTACCGCACTGGTTTCCAACCGGAATAAATTTTTTTAATTGCTGGAACGAGTGGGGAGAAAACTGGCGCACAGCCTGACGAATTTTTTTATCACTGATACCATTACAAAGACAAACGTACATAGAGACTCCCGTATACTTTCTTC